>CAIVGC010000075.1 GCA_903905335.1 uncultured Methylococcaceae bacterium | reverse complement strand
TTTGCCTTATATCAGTAGCCAAACATGAAGACTACTCAGGTAACTCGCAAAAAATAAAATACCTCCAATAGGATGTGCTGAACGATAGTGAAGCGCATCGCTCTATCGTGGTGATGCGCTTCACTGCCGTTCAGCACATCCTATAAAAGTGGTGGGTTTATTATTGCGTCTTACCTCATAACAAATCCCTATCCGCTTAACAACCCCAACGTAATCCTGCGGTATGTACTGGCGCATCCCATAACGCTAACCATGCCTCATCCAACAAAGTTAAGGTAATAGAACAACCGGCCATATCAATGGAGGTGGTGTAATTGCCTACTAAGGAACGGACAATATTGATGCCACGTTTTTCCCAGTATTGTGCGGCTAAATCGTAAATCAAATACAACTCCATTAATGGAGTAGAACCAAAACCATTGACATGCAGTAATACTGATTGGCCTTTTTTGGGCTTTAAGTCTTCATCAATTAGTGCAGCAATGTGCTCTACGATCTCGGTGGCAGATGTTAGGACTAAGGTTTCACGACCGCGTTCACCGTGTATGCCTACGCCCATTTCCATCTCGGTATCACTCAGTGTAAAAGTCGGATGTCCTAAGGCGGGCACGGTGCAACTGCTTAAGGCCACGCCCATCGAGGCGGTGGCTTTGTTGACGCTATCGCCTAAGGCTTTACAGTAAGCTAAATCAGCGCCCTGCTCAGCAGCCGCTCCGACTATTTTCTCTACGATTAATGTACCCGCTACGCCACGTCGCCCCGTGCTATGGTTTTTGGGTAAGGCGACATCATCACTGACTAAGATACTGGCATTAGGCAGTTCTAACATCTCGGCGGCCATCTCAAAATTCATGACATCACCGGCATAGTTTTTAACGATAAACAAAACGCCACCGCCATTTTCAACCGCTAGTGCTGCCGCCAACATTTGATCAGGGCTCGGTGAGGTAAATATTTGTCCAGGACAAGCCGCATCTAACATGCCTGCGCCCACAAAACCGATATGTAAAGGCTCATGACCTGAACCACCACCCGAAATCAGCGCAACCTTACCCTGTCGAGTAGGCAGTTTGCGTGTCACAAAATTCGGTGAGGTATTAAGCTTGATAATATCGGCATGAGCTTTAGAAAAGCCTAGCAAGGTTTCATCCAGCAAGCTATCAACGCTATTGATAAATTTTTTCATGATTGCGGCTCCTGATAATACTAAAGTTTTTAGGACTGTTTGCTTTGGAATGTACTTGAAACACTTGAGTCATTTTAACTCTCCTGCTCCAATGTCATTAAGTTAAGGGAATTTAGTATACAGTGGGAGTGGCTTTAGCCACGAGTGCTTGATTAAAGCCACGCCAACGATGCCGGTCTGGTTTGCAACCCTGACCGAAACGTTTGGATGCCCCCAATAATTTTCTAAACGTTAAACGTTAGGAACGAAGTTACAAACCCCGTCCCGCATGAAGCAAAGCGGAATCGAGGATTTACAACGCGCCGATTTCCTTGATTACACTACGTTTGATCAAGGCTACTTGCTATCACAAAGGATCGATTTTTTGGGGCAATAAATGACATCTGGTAAGCCTTGAAAATGATCATCGGCTGTTATCAGCGGCACATTACTTTGTCTGGCCGAAGCATAAATAATGGCATCCGCGAAGGATAATCGATACTGTAAAGCCATGTCGACTGCGAAAAGTGCTAACCCAGTATTCAAAGATAATACACGGCAGTGCTCAGTCAAAGCGATAACTTCCATAGCTTTAACTTCCCCTTTTTCTCGCTTTGACCATTTGTACAGTTCAAATTGCAGGGTGGTTGGTACTACAATCTCAGCAGGGTTTTTTAAATAGGGCTCAAAAGAATCTGCCAAAACACCATCTGTTAACCATTCAATCCAGCCGCAGGTATCAACCAAGCAAACCATTAAATTCTATCCTGATGGTCTCTATAATGACTGGGGTCACAATCTTTAAAACTACCTCTGGCCTCTTTTAATGAGCGAACCGGCACAAGCTCAATCATATTACCTTTGGTGATAAGGGTAAACTGTTGGCCAGCTTTGAGATCCAGCTCATCACGAATAGCCTTAGGGATCGCCAATTGGAATTTACTAGATAATTTTACCGAATTCATAATGGCCTCTTTATTTATCGATCAGTAAAAAGTAAAAATCATAATGCTAGGCACTGATTTAAGCAAGATTTTCATTTTCTCGCTTAAGTTCGAAAAGGTCTTATTTTGGCCTACTAGGTTAATCGCGGTACTTCCCTTATTACCCTAAGGCGTATTTACGCTAGCAATCCACCACATACGGAGCGATAAACTAACCCTCACTTGGATGCTTCCTCGTGAGGTTTTTTTGTTCGAATGTTTTCGATATTGCATGTATGCGGCGGTTTGCTGT
>CAIVGC010000074.1 GCA_903905335.1 uncultured Methylococcaceae bacterium | reverse complement strand
CACCAGAAAGAAAAAGTTTAAAATGCTAGTCCCCATCGTCTAGCGGCCTAGGACACTGCCCTTTCACGGCGGTAACAGGGGTTCGAACCCCCTTGGGGACGCCACATTTGTGGCGCATTGATTGTATTAGTAGTTTTTGGTTATCTTTAGTCAGATAACTTTAGGCCGGACTAAACTAGTTTTAGTCCCCATCGTCTAGCGGCCTAGGACACTGCCCTTTCACGGCGGTAACAGGGGTTCGAACCCCCTTGGGGACGCCATATATTAAAAAGGCTTATCGTTGATAAGCCTTTTTTTTTGCTTGCAAGATAATCCACATATCTGCAAGGCACGATTGTTATTTTAAGAAGGAATGCAATGGATTTATCGTCAGCCTGTCTTTGCGGATCTGGCCATGAATATCAACAATGCTGTAAGCCATTTCATATAGGAAAAAAATTACCAGCAACTGCTTTAGCTTTGATGCGCTCACGTTATGTAGCTTATGTATTACGAGATGTGACATATTTGCAAGGTACTTGGGAAGTTACCAAGCGGCCAGCAGTTATCGATTTTTCTAGAGAAAATATCACTTGGTTAAGACTGGAGATTGTTGAAACTAAAAAAGGCGGACCTACTGATAATAAAGGTATCGTTACCTTTAAGGCATTTTATTTGGAAAATGGCAATGAATGTGTCATGAATGAAATAAGTCGCTTTATGAAAACCAATGGTCGCTGGTTTTATCTCGATGGTGTTATTAAATCTATGGGCGCGATTAATATACAAACTAATTTAGGTAAGAATGCTGCGTGTACGTGTGGCAGTGGCAAAAAGTTTAAGCGTTGCTGCGGAGCTGATTAAGTTTATTTTGAGCATTTATTAAGCATAGACTGACAGCGCATGTTCAAACTCTGCGCAATTGTAATACAATAGCTAGCATTGTTGTCTGAGATCAGGAACAATTAAAAACATTACAGCTACCTCTGGGTTTACACTAACAGACTGTGTCGTGGCGGTATTTTAAAATTATAAGAGAGTAGGGCGGTTTTATGTGTTGGAGTGGTGAAGCGTCGGGGGTTTTAGCCGTCGCAGGTCTTAGTACCGCAGCGTATGTTGCGCTTAAGCAGGGAGAATCTAAAGAGCTTTGGATTCCTTTAACTTATTTTGCTTTAATGGAGTTATTGCAAGCAGCAACTTACGTTTATATTGATTTGTGCGATAACCCAAATAATCAGATATTAACCTTGCTAGGCTATCTTCATGTCGCCTTTCAGCCATTTTTTGTCAATATGGTGGCGATGTATTTCATTCCAGTTAGTGTTAAGCTAAAAATTCGTACGGCGGTCTATACCATTTGTGCGATTGGTACGGTTGCTATGCTCATTAAAATGTATCCCTTTGCTTGGGCTGGCAATTGTAATATAGGCATTGAAGGCTTTTGTGGTCCTAGTGTCTGCTCAACCTCTGGTTCTTGGCATATTGCTTGGCAAATGCCGTTAAATGGCATTATGTCTGATCCTGTTAAATGGTTATTTGGTTTTAATTGGGGTTTGCATGCTTTTACTTATATCTTGGTCGCTTTTTATCTGCCATTAATGTACGGATCATGGCGTTTTGTAGGCTTTCATTATTTAATTGGCCCCTTCATTTCAGATCTTACTACGACTGATCCCAATGAGTATGCGGCAGTATGGTGTTTGTTCTCTATTGCACTTTGCGTATCGGTAATCAAGACACCTATAAGAAAGCATTTACATGTAAAAACATGGCCGTTTTATAAAACTCAAATTAGCGATTCATTATAGAACTATAAGTTAATGCCACGTGTAAGGTCTTACAATGCCTTACACGCTTTAATAAAATATTAAAGCTTAGATATATCTATTAGTTACCCTCTCAAAAAAACCAAGTTTTATTATTCAAACTAGATGTTATTAATTATTTCATTGGTCAGAAGCTCGATATGCAACTAAATAAAATGGAAAAAATAGTAGATAGGTTTAATTTAAATGCTTGGAGTAAGCATCTCATTTATTTAATGAGTGCGTTTATACTCATTGTTTCTATGCCTATAGTGATGGCGGATACTCAAGACCTTCTAGCACCATCATCTGTGCTCGATATTTTTAATGGCAAACAAGATCAAAAGCCATCAATAACGACTGAGCTATACGCTGTTATTAATGCTAAAACACATCCTTACTTGGCTCATGCCGATTTTTCAAATAGAGCAGAAGATCTTGCTGCGCTTTACAAGGCGGTTGATTACAAGTTGCTGTGGTTAGGTAATAACTTAGCAGAACAAAATACTTTGCAGGTTATTGAGTTATTAGATGCTGTTGCAGAAAACGGCTTAAATTTAGCCAATTATGATGGCAATAGCTTGCGTGAAAAGCTTCCGGCAGCTTTAAAACTCGCGGCTGATGATTATAAGCAATTAGCACTCTATGATACGGCCGTTAGTTTATCTTTATTGCGATATTTACATGATTTACATTATGGTAGAGTCAGTCCACAAGGTCTTAATTACAATCTTAAATTAAGAGAGAAAAAGCTGATTGATTTAACTGCGCTGATCACCAATAGTTTGGCAGAAGGATCGATTAAACAATTACCTTTGTTAGTAGAGCCAAAGATACCGCAATACCAAAAACTTAAAGCGGCATTAGCAAGCTATAAGGTATTAGCTCAACAAGTCGTTGATTTACAATTGCATGCTGAGAAATCAGTCAATCCAGGCGATAACCTACCTCAAGTACAAGAACTACAGCGATTTCTAGTGGCTTTGGGTGATATACAAGATGCGGATAGTAATAATAAATCAACACAATACACAGATAAAGTTGTTAAAGGCGTAAAGAGATTTCAACAACGGCATGGCCTAGGTGCTGATGGCGTTATGGGTAAAGGAACCATTGACGCTCTTAATGTGCCATTAAAAAATAGAGTGACGCAAATTGAATTAGCCATGGAAAGGCTAAGATGGCTGCCGTCTTTTAATTCAGGACCTTACATAATCGTTAATATTCCGGCTTATCAATTATGGGCCTTTGATGATATAGATCAAAATAATGCCAATATAAGCACTATGAGGGTGGTGGTTGGTAAAGCGCTAGATCATCAAACGCCAGTATTAATGGCAGAAATGCGCTTTATTGATTTCAATCCTTATTGGAATGTACCCTACAATATTTTCAAAAAAGAACTACTTCCTAAGCTACAACAAAATCCTGCTTATTTAGAAAAAGAAAATATGGAATTAGTGGCCACTTTCGCTAATGAATCTAAGTCAGTGACCTTTAACAATTCATCTATCGAAGCATTAAAGCAAGGTAGTTTAAGAATTAGGCAGCGCCCAGGTAAGCATAATGCGTTAGGCAGAATTAAGTTTATGTTTCCGAATAAAGATGATGTTTATTTACACGATACGCCTTCACGCTCTTTGTTTGCTAAGACGCGCAGAGATTTAAGTCATGGCTGTGTTCGTGTTGCAGATCCTCAAGGATTAGCCGAATTTGCTCTTAAGGATCAATGGACTAAGGAAGAAATACAAGCAGCATTAAATGTCCCTAAAACACAAAGAGTGGTCTTAAAGAAATCCATACCAGTGTTGTTTTTTTATACCACAGCTTTTTTTGATCCTAATAATGATTTAGTTCTTTATTCAGACATCTATGGCAATGATGCTATTTTATTAGAGGCACTTAAAAACAGTGAAGACTTATCAGATCAAGCTATTTTTGTTAGTAACAATATTGCGTCATGATCTTTCAGTGTAATCATTGAATAAGCTCTTAAACTGCAATAAAGTACACAAGAATCCTCATAATTGATGGTAAAAGTCCCTGTTTTTCCTTACAATGTATGCCATTAACTTCTTCCGTAACCTTTTCTTTGGTAACAGTTTAGTTTTACTAACTGATTACTCAGATGCGAGCTAATTAAATCTAAGCATGATGCAACAAAAAACACTAACTCTCGGAATTCCTGATTTCACCTACGCTGATCTTTACAGTGCCAATCGTTTAAAAGATTTATTGGATGTTTTCGATGCTACCGTTAAACGGCACGATGTAGAGCTTTATCATAAGTTCTCAGCCTATAGACTAAGTCAAGGAATCGATCTTAAGCCAGAAGAAGTTTCCGATTTATTGGTGAATATGGCACCTTATGTGGGTAAGTTTGTTGCAAAATTGTTCAACGTTACTGAACAACACGAAACGCAAGCTACAAATATTAAAGACGAAATTGATAGTATCTTCACATATAAGAATGAAGTTGTTGAAAAGTTAGGTGTGGTCTTTAAAGGGCAAGATACGACTGATTGGCCTGTTTCTTCAATACTGAACCGTTTTGACTTATTGATTGAAGCGGCTTTTCCAGAAGCTAATTTAGATGATGACGAAGAGCACCGCGTTGCTCGTGTTGGCGCAGTGATTGGTTCTTTGTCTAGCCATTACAAACTGATTGCTAAAGGTAAGGTCAGTGAATATGAAAATGCTGATGAACTCGTTGCTGCAATAAGCACTAAACTTTCTGAACATGAATTAGCCGCGGTTGAGTTCGCAGATATAATCGTAATCAGGGAGCCTGCTGAATTTCTAGCTGCTTTAATGGATCTCGTGCAACGTTGGAGCTTTATTGCACAACAAGATAACGATATTGTTGTGCAATGGCTAAGTTTTAAATTTCCTGAAAAACGTGATTTTGATAATTTAGTCGCACATGAAATAGTAGAGCGTGGAGAGTTTAAAGCTTGGATGGGTGAGCATCGCCGTAGACGTGATGGTTTTAAGCTAACTGATCCGCGCTTTAATCAAAGGCAAGTATTGTCTGAAGTCAATCATTGCATTTATTGCCATGAGCGCGATACCGATTCTTGCTCTAAAGGCATGCGCAACAAAAAAACCGAGACTTTCAAAGTAGATCCATTGGGCGTTACAACTATTGGTTGTCCTCTGGATGAAAAAATATCGGAAATGCATCTGGTTAAGCGCAACGGCGACAATATAGGCGCATTAGCGATCATCATTATCGACAACCCGATGTGCCCCGGCACTGGACATCGTATTTGTAATGAATGCATGAAAGGTTGTATTTACCAAAAAACCGATCCAGTTAACATTCCACAAATTGAAACCAATGTCTTAACTGATGTGTTATTCATGCCTTATGGTTTTGAAATCTACAGTTTATTGACACGCTGGAATCCCCTGAATGTTAAGCGGCCTACCATGTTGCCCTACAACGGCAAAAATGCCTTAGTAGTAGGATTGGGGCCTGCTGGTTATACCATGAGTCATTATTTACTCAATGAAGGTTTTGGAGTAGCTGGTATTGATGGTTTAAAGCTAGAACCGTTACCGGTTTCATTAACGGGTGATGCTAATAATTTACCGCTGCCCATTGTTGATTTTAAAGACCTATATGAAGATTTAGATCAACGCATCTTGGCCGGTTTCGGTGGTGTTGCCGAATACGGTATTACAGTACGTTGGGATAAAAACTTTTTAAAAGTAATTTATCTTACTTTGCAACGACGAGCTGCTTTTAGATCATACGGTGGCGTACGTTTCGGCGGTACCTTGACCATTGACGATGCTTGGAAGATGGGTTTTGATCATATTTGTATCGCCTCAGGTGCTGGTCAACCCACTATTATCGATTTAAAAAATAACTTAATGCGCGGTATACGCAAAGCATCTGATTTCTTAATGGCTCTGCAATTAACAGGCGCGGCTAAAGCTTCATCAATGGCAAATCTACAAGTTCGCTTACCAGCCGGTGTTATTGGTGGTGGCTTAACCGCCATCGATACCGCAACTGAGTTGATGGCATATTATCCAGTACAGGTAGAAAAAGTTCTGCATCGCTATCAAACGCTTGTTAATGTTTATGGCGAACACGTTGTGCGTGGTCGTTATGATCAAGAAGAAACTATCATCCTTGATGAGTTTCTAGAGCATGGCAAAGCCATACAAGCTGAACGCGAACGTGCAGCCGCAGAAGATGAACTGCCAGATTTTCAACCTTTGGTTGAATCATGGGGCGGTGTTACCTTGTTTTACCGTAAAGGCATGAAAGATGCCCCTGCATATCGCCAAAATCATGAAGAAATTAGCGAAGCCTTAGAAGAAGGTATTGCCTTAGCTGAAGGCATGAGTCCTTTGAGTGCAGAAGGTGATGAATATGGACACTTGAATGCCGTCCATTTTGAAAAACTGATATTGGAAGACGATCGTTGGAAAAATTCAGGTGAAATTATCAAAGTACCTTTACGTAGTTTATATGTTGCCGCAGGGACTTCACCGAATACGATATATCAAAGTGAATATCCAGACACCTTCGTTATGGATAAGTGGTTTTTCCAACGCTATGAGCCTGAAATAACAGCCGATTCTGTTGAGCTTGTAGCCATGCACGATGAGACTATGCCTAAATTAGGAAAACCAGCGCCACTAACGTCGTATCAGAAAGATGGTAAATTCATCAGCTTTTACGGAGATAATCATCCTGTTTATGCAGGTAATGTCGTTAAGGCGATGGCGAGTGCAAAAAATGGTTATCCTTATGTGGTCAAGTTGTTTGAACAACAATTGGCAAGTCTACGTCCAGAGCTGCAACCAGAACGTGATGCAGCCTTACAAACCATGTTTAGCCGCTTAGATGCCGATTTTAAGGCAACTATTGTCGCGATTAATCGTTTAACTCCGACCATTATCGAAGTAGTCGTAAAAGCACCATTAGCGGCAGAAAAATTCTATCCTGGTCAATTTTATCGTGTGCAAAACTATGAAGCTTTTGCGCCTACCGTTGAAGGCACTGTTTTAGCGGCAGAAGGCTTGGCCTTGACCGGTGCTGAAGTTGACAAAGAAAAAGGCACTATTTCATTAATTGCTTTAGAAATGGGATCCTCTTCAAGGCTTTGTGCAACTTGGAAAGTCGGTGATCCACTAGTGATCATGGGCGTAACCGGTACACCTACCGATATTCCTAGTAATCAAACCGTCTTATTATTGGGCGGTGGTTTAGGTAACGCAGTATTGTTCTCTATCGGTAAAGCATTAAGAGCCGCAGGTAATCGGGTGATCTATTTTGCAGGTTACAAATATTCACAAGATCGCTTTAAAGTACAAGATGTTGAAGCAGCCGCTGATCTGATTATTTGGTCAGTGGACAAAGGGGAGGGCGTAGAAGCCATCGTACCGAATCGTCCACAAGATAAAAGCTTTGTGGGTAATATCTTAGAGAGCATGATTGCTTATGCAAAGGGTGATTTAGGTGAACAACCTATTTCACTGTCTAATGTAGATCATTTAGTGGTTATTGGCTCGGATCGTATGATGGCCGCTGTAAAGTCTGCACGTTTTGATGTGTTAAAGCCTTATCTTAAAAAAGCTCATCACGCTATTGGTTCTATTAACTCACCGATGCAATGTATGATGAAAGGTATCTGTGCTCAGTGTTTGTGTAAACATGTTGATGCTGATACTGGTAAAGAATACTTCGTTTATTCGTGCTATAACCAAGATCAAGATTTAGATAAAGTTGATTTTCCGCACCTGAATGCGCGTTTACGTCAAAACACAGTACAAGAAAAGCTCTCTAGTCTTTGGTTAGATTATTTGTTAGAAAAGCAAAAAGCTGACGCCTAAGCTTTAGCAAAAAAACCTAAAGTGCTTGGGTTGCATCTTTATGCAACCCAAGCACACATCGTATGTCATTAATTAGCAACGGTATCAAATGAGACTAAGCAAACTAAGTAGTGACTATAATGCCCGATAATGCTCAGCTTATACGTTTCCATTTAAACTTAAGTTATGAGCAATATTTAGCCTTCTATCAAGGTACTATCAAAACTGTCATGGTTAAAGCCGATGATGGACGCAACATCTCCTTTCCAGCCAGTAATATCAAATGTTATTTAACAAAATACGGTATTCAAGGTTATTTTGAAATGGAACTAACGACTCAAAATAAATTTGTTGCTATCAAACGGTTAGATTGATAATTAGATTTCGCATAATGAAAAGCTTACTAATTTTACCTCTTCTATGCTTCCTTTCAGGGTGTGCCGCAGTTGCTCCTGGACTTGCACGCTATCTGGGATCATATCAAATTGGATCAGAATGGGTGTTTAAGTTGGGCCAGACTATGCACCTGTAGCGTATGTCATCCATTTGTAGTTCGGATACTGAACTAGCGGTTCCTGCATCAAATTACAGAGTGATTGACATCATAATGGCATGGACTGCCGTGATCCAGAATACATGGCGAATATTAGATCGCTTATCAGGAATCTTATATACTGCTCCTTGACAACTGGTTTCCGGCACAAATCTGTCTGGAACAGACAGACATTTACTAGAAGGGCGTCAGGCAAGAAAGCCTGACGTGAATCCATGCCGGAATGACGATTAATCCATCAAAACAGTTCGAGTGGGGCAAAAATATCTTTCCGGCTTTGATGTTTTTTCTGAGCTGCATAAAGCCTATTATGCTTTTTTATTTCTTAGATGTAGGCGCTATTATTTCGTTTAATGTCCAAAATACCGTTTCACTGATATTAGTTAGTTCTGCCGCACTCATGGTAAGCGTTGTCAGTGCTATTTCTTTTCTTTTACCAAACTTTTTTTGATCTGAAAAGACAAAGGCATCATCGGTTATTTCAACGCAGCCTTGGCTCAGTGCATTTCTTATTAGAGAAACTATCATTTTCCAGTCTGAAAGGACACGCTCACCAATGATTTGATTGGCATCAGGAAACACCAACTCTCTTTTATTCGCCCTTGCTTTAAGCTTGATAAAGAAATCATCTTTATCTTTTATGTTAATTGATTCCCAGAGCCAAACTAAGGTGACATAGGCAAATTGCAAATAGGTACTTTGATTGATTAAGGTAGGTTTTTCTATAATGCTTAATTTTTCATAGATATCTTTAATGAGGCTTTTTAGCTCTTGATGCTCTAGGTTTTCTAGTTCATTGAGTAGCTTTAGATTGAATAGTGCTAATTTTGCAATTTGGAAACATTCTTTCTGCGTCATGGGGTTATCATCCTTTAATATTTTTTCTGCTAACTTAATCAATCAAGCGTCATGCGTAACAAGGCAAGGGCAGGGGTGAGAATGGAACTATCGTCTAGTACCATAGAAAATATGCTTGATTTTTAATCGCTGCTACTTCTTTATTTTAACCTATTTATGGCTAGTTGCGGCTTTGTTATTCTTTAAGCGTTTAATTGTTTGGTATTTCTAAGTATTTGTATGCTACCGAACTATTTAAGAGTGTTATCTTTCAAATATTTTTTCTTTATCGCTAAAAGGTTGATAAGGGTTTTCAGCAATTATATCGGGGTTCATCTGAAAAAAGCAGACAGTTAATATCTCATCAAATTCTAGATAATTCTCAGCGATAACTGTAAAAAAAGAAAAAATAGTATCACATACTTTAGGACTCCTCAATACTAACTGGAGGCCTTTGTAAGCGCTTATTTTTCGTCGTTTAGTAATCAATTTTTGGGTTTTCATGACAATTTCTTTGCTACTATGTTGAGACAGTAATTGTAAGAAGTTTCTGCTGCATTTTTCATTGGGCATGAAAAACGGCAGGCAAATCACTTTAAAAAAAAGCTCTGGTGATGACAGTAAAATACCAGCCATATATAAAGGTTCAGTCAGCGTTAATCTTTCATAATAAAATCGTCCCAGCAAATACCACTGTCTCTGACTTAGTAAACTATTTGGATTAATCTTGCATACCGCTTGCTCAATGATATGCACCAAATCTAAATCTCCTTTGGCTTTATTAGCCTTTACAGACACAATCTCAATATTATCAGGACAATATCCACGCGTGTTATCAACTCTATCAACAGACCAATCCGTCAACTCTTGAAGCGCAAACGTAAAAGGTTCTTCAGTAATGGGACAAACACCGTTAGTCTGCTGTAATTTTTCTATTAAGTCACTAGCAGTGATAGTGACCTCATAGCCATTTTTTAAACAGCGATCTCTGATACTAAGTATTTTTTTTTCAAACTTGTTAATGTGTCGTTTTGATACATTTTGAATTTTTCCTGCTTCAAATCCGTACTGAACTTGCTGTAGATGTTCATTTCCAAAACAACTTAGGTCTAAGGCTAAATCAAAACGATAATGATCAAAGCCAATCTCAAAAGCTAAATTACTCATAACAACTCTCCAAACCTAAAACGAACTTTAAAATAAAGAATTACTTGTTGTTTCTAATATTCAATATGAAGGAAATATAACTCTTAAACCGCCAATATAAATATTCGCATAATGTATATTATGTTAAATTAATGTAATATTGGCATTATTATAAATCTAAGAATAAACCTATTCCTAATGCCATCTCAGCTAAAACCATTTAATTATTAGTCCTTAAAAAGGCTTCAAACATTAGTAATGACCAAATCGGTGTGCTGTAATCCTTCAAACCACTTTGATGTTGGTTTACCATCTGTTCTATAAATGCTTGATTAAATAAACCGCATTGCTTTATGGTATCTCCCAACAATACATCTCTGACTTTTTGTTTTAATGGCCCTTTGAACCAGGTATCTAACGGTACGGCAAAGCCCATTTTAGGCCGATATAAAATATCGTCTGGTAAATAGGTTTCTAAGGATTTCTTAAAGATATATTTACCGACTCGGCCTTTAAGTTTCATATCGGGTGGTAACCCCGCCATCCATTCCACTAATTGATGATCTAGTAACGGCACTCTAACTTCCAAAGCATGAGCCATGCTAGCTCTATCGACTTTGGTTAAAATATCCCCTGGCAAATAAGTTTTTATATCCATATATTGGACTAAGGATAAGGGGTTATCGGTTTGAGCATTAGCGGCATGTCTTCTGAAGACCTCAACAGCTTGATAACCTTGTAATTCTTGCTTTAATTGCGGACTAAACAAGTTACTGCGTAATTCATTAGATAAAGTCGAAACACTATGAAAATAACCTTCTAGTGAATCTCGCGAGATAGACTCAAACGTTGATTTAGCTCTGAATAACTTAGGCGCCCAATCTGCTTTAGGATAAACTTGCCCTAACAATCCAAACACAGGTTTTCTTATGCTAGTGGGCAACCAAGATCGCATTTGTTCTTCGTATTTATGCCAACGATAACGTCGATAACCCGCTAAGTTTTCGTCACCTCCATCACCTGATAAAACAACGGTTACTTGTTTTTTAGCGAGTTCACAGACTCTATAAGTGGGTAATGCCGAACTGTCGGCATAAGGCTCATCATAAAGCCCCGCCAATTGATCGATTAAACTAAAATCATCGGCATTAACTTGTTCTACACGATGCTGCGTGTGATAACGTTCCGCGACTTGCGCAGCAAATTTTGATTCGTTATAGGCAGGATCACCAAAGGATATAGAACAGGTATTAACAGGATCTGTTGATAGTCCCGCCATCATAGCAACGATGGCACTGGAATCGACGCCACCCGATAAAAAAGCACCTAAAGGTACGTCTGCAACCATTCTTATTTTAACGGCTTCGCGTAAGCGCATTATTAGTTCTTCTCCTGTTGATTGTTCATCTTGTGAGGGTCTAGGTGTAAAACTTAAGTTCCAATATTGTCTAGGCTGACAGTTGGTTCGGCCTCGTTTTAGGGTTAAACAAAACCCTGGCTCTAATTTATAAACATTTTTATAAATAGTTTTCGGATCAGGAATATAACCAAAACCAAAATAATCTTCGATGGCCGAAGCATCAAACGTTTTTGGTAAGTCGGGATGTTGTTTAAGTGCTTTTAATTCTGAGCTAAAAATGAAGTGACCGCTGGTCAATTCGGAATAGTACATCGGTTTAACGCCTAAGCGATCTCTAGCGAGAAATAATGTTTGTTGATTTCTATCCCATATTGCAAAAGCAAACATGCCTCGAAAGCGCTCTACACACGCTTCGCCCCAGGCTTGCCAAGCATATAAAATCACCTCGGTATCACAATGCGTTTTAAAATAATAACCCAGATCTTCTAGTTCTTTTTTTAACTCTAAGAAGTTATAGACTTCACCATTATAAGTAAGCACCGCATTTTTATCAGCGCTGATCATGGGTTGCTGGCCACTGCTTAAATCAATAATCGATAATCTACGATGACCGAAGCCTAGACCTGCTTCTATATGAATATTGCTTTCATCGGGACCACGATGATGTTGACTTTCGTTCATACGTAACAACAAATCTCGATTTATTTCTCGTTTTTCTTTGAGATCAAAGATACCAACAATTCCACACATAGCTGCTATTCCTGTTTGAATGTTTCTGGTGTCATGAATCCCTCTACTGGTTCATCATGTGTGTTGCCCTACTGATTTTGTAATAAGCTTAACAACTGCTTGATGTTGTATTCCCAACTAAACATCGTTTGTACAAAATCACGATTTTGCTGTGCGGATACGTTTTTTTGTAATTGCTCAATAATTTCACTGGCTATGAGTACAAAGCTATCAGCAACTGTAACGGCAAGCTCTTGCTGGTAAGCTATACCTTCCATGGCAGCCCTTGTAGCTACTACATATTTTTCCATGGCCATCGCTTCTAAAACTTTATTTTGTATGCCTCGTGCTATTCTTAAGGGAGCAACCACAATGTGAGCATGAGCAAGATAAGGCCTTATATCATCAACTGCGCCTGTCACTACGATGGCATTGTTAGCTAAGGCTAATACCTCTTTAGTTGGCTTTGACCCGACTATATAAAATTTCACGGATGTTAGTTTTTGACTGATTAATGGACAAATTGCCTTCGCGAACCATAGCACTGCATCTACGTTAGCCCAATAATCCATAGCACCTGTAAAGACAATAATCTGATTATCTTCAGGATAAGGTGAACTAAAGCTTAATTTAGGCGAAAAATATTCCGTATCTACACCGTTATTAATATGGGTAATTTTATGACTAACTTCAGGAGCCAGTATTTTAAATAACTCGGCTTCTTGTGCCGAAACAAAAACACTCGCCCTAGCCTGCTCTGCTATAGTTTTTTCATAACTCAATAAATAATGTGCTTCGCGTTGATAAATCCATCGTTTAAGACCTTTACTTTGCTGTGCATATTGTCGCCACTTGTCAGAATCTACATCAACAAAATCAACTATAATGTCGACAACATGAGCTTCATTAATAAATTGCGCCATGACAGATGAAAATATCAGCACCTTAGTAATCGAATGAGTACTTATTGTTTGATTAACCCACTCTTGCATACGCTTATTCTTATAATAAGGTAAGCTGAGCGGCTGGCCGGTTACCAAACCCTGCAAGCTTTTTATTTTAGCTATTAATGGGTTAAGCTCAATATAACAAAAGCTTTCACATAGATCATTGAGTTTGTAGATATACTGGCTATCATTAGGGTCATCAATAAAGGTACCCAGATGTATCTTAAAGTTTAAACTTAAATACTTTAAGAAGTGATAGGAGCGTATCTTGTCGCCTTTATTAGGTGGATAAGGGATGCGATGTACCAGAAATAATAAGTCTTCCATAAACTAACTTAAATCTTTTGATAACCAAGGTCCAACCCATTGACTCACAGCTAAAGGCAGGTGTTTCCAAGCGGCAATAAAGTATCGATATTTGGGATTTAGTGGATTAATATCTGGTATAGTCTTGGCATTAACTAAATAGAACTCATAATAAATAGGCTTAGGGTTAAAGCCCCAATTCTTTTTAAAACTATAAGAACCAGTACCGATTTTACTACGTCCATAATCAAATACTTTACAGCCTTTATCTACAGCACGGCGCATGACTTCCCAATACATAAAATCATTGCCTTTAAGATTTCGTGCTAAATCCGTGCCGCCACCATAGTAAGGCAAAACTTCGTCTTTAAAGTAAAAACTCATGACACTGGCAACTAAATAACCATTATGTAGCACGGTGAGTATTTCACATTGATCTGAAAAAACATCTTTAAGGATTTGAAAATATTTTTTTGAAAAAACTGGTGTGCCAAGATTTCGAACACTTTCGGAGTAAGCTCGATATAGCCTATCAACATTTTTATCTATCACACTATTCAATCCGGACTCTATGCCTTTTCTGACCATAGCTCGTTGTTTTCTAGGTATCGCTAAAAAGTTTTTTTCAACGTCAGTGTCTAATTCTTTTCTAAAAGAAACATAAAGTTCTTTATATGGTCTCTCTGGCGTTTTTTGAACTTGGTTTCTCATTTCTAAGTAATCTACTTTTAGCATATCAGCCAAGCGGCGAGATTCTTGGTCAAGTTTTATATAAGATTCTTCATCACTAGTGACTATGCCGCCATAAACACAAGGTGCTATTGAAACTAGGCTATTACCAAAAAATAAACTCTTAATATGTACCAAAGGCAATAT
>CAIVGC010000073.1 GCA_903905335.1 uncultured Methylococcaceae bacterium | reverse complement strand
TGCTTGTTTTTCATAAGCACTAATCATCTGCTGCATCGCTGTTTTAGTCGTAATATGTTTATTAGCCCCCGTCACTACATGATGAGCACCCAGTTGTTTTAACTCTTGCATCAAGGCTAAAACAGAGGCGTAATGTGAGTCATAACATACATTATGCAGTTGAATATCATAAAATCCTGCCGCAACTAAGAACCCTCTTAACTCTGATTCACTATAAAAGCTATTAACGTGTTGATAGTCATTTACGCTTGCCCAAGCACTTTTCAACTCACACAACGTTTGTGGACCAAAGGTCGAGAATACTAAAGATTTACCAGGCTTTAAGGCGCGCTTAATACCACTGAATACCGCATCCAGATCACTACACCATTGCAAGGCAAGATTTGAAAATACACCATCGATGCACTGTTCACCAAAAGGGAGTTGTTCGGCGTCCGCACACACATAATGCACTTGCTGATGTAAAGCCAATTTCTGTTGTGTGCTTTGCAACATAGTCCAAGCAATATCTAAAGCAATAGTGGCATCATGATTAAAGCATGCTAATAATTCAGCAGTTAAAAAACCAGTACCACAACCTATGTCTAATAAGGTTCCTTTCAACAACTCGGCATCAATAGTTTTAAGTAGTTCTAAACCTACTCTGCGCTGCAAGGCAGCAGCATCGTCATAAGTTGATGAAGCAGCAGTAAAAGCGCGTTTAATGCCTGTTTTAGTTAGTGGCATGGAGCGTCCATAAAGTTAGTAATCGTCTCCAAGACGATTTGTGGATGCGATAAAAAAGGCACATGCCCCGCTTTATCAATGACAACCATTTGAATAGCCGGCGCTAAGGCTTTTATAGCCTCGGCTACTGCGATAGGCACCAAGATATCTCGCGTACCTAACAATACCAAGATCGGCATCTGGGCTTCGGCTAAAGCAGATCGTAAATCAGCGTATTTAAGTATCGCAAGCCCACCTTGTAAGGCATCAATATTGGGTATTGCCCTAGCCATGATGACTGCTTTAAGGTTTTTCAATAGCACTTTATAATCGGGCAACTGAGCGACTTGCAAGGATAAGAAACGTAATAAGGTGGCTGGGGCATCAAGCGCCAACTGCTCAGCAAAAGCCTCTAATAAATCCACCTTCATACCGGGCCACTGCTCAGTGCAAGTAAAGTGTGGATTACCTGCCAGTAAAACTAGGCTATTGACACGCTCTGGATAGCGACGGGCAATATCGACAACTACGTTTGCACCCAATGACCAACCCAGCCAACAACTCTGCTCATCAGCTACCGCATCAACCAACGCATCAGCCACTTGCTCTAAGGTGAAATTATCGAGATTGTCACTATGACCATGTCCCGGTAAGTCGATACAAGTGACTTGATAATACTGGGCTAGTTGCATGGCAAAATCATGCCAAATACCACTGTGCATAGCCCAGCCATGCACTAGCACGATGGACTTACCGGTACCGAAAGTTTGTTGATGTAGCTTAATCATGAATTGATATACGAATTATCTAAGACCTGCGCCAGCTTTATCCAAGGCATCTAACAGACTATCCACATGAACCTCCTCATGCAAAGCAGAAAAGGTGACTCGTAAACGTGCGCTACCTTGCGGTACCGTAGGCGGCCTTATAGCACTGACTAAAAAACCAGTGTTTAACAACGCCCGACTGATATCGAGGACTTGTTGATTCTCACCAATGACTATCGGCTGTATAGGTGAGGTAGAATTCATCAACTGCAAACCCAGTTGCCTAGCACCCACGCTAAAACGCTCAGCTAGCTTTTTGAGTTTGTCTCTGCGCCAGCTTTCTGCAATCACTAACTTTAAACTGGCTCTAGTCGCTTCAGCGACGGCTGCAGGCAAAGCCGTGGTATAGATGTAAGTACGAGATTTTTGTATCAGCGTTTCAATCAAGTCTTCAGAACCTGCCACAAAAGCACCGAAAGTACCGAAGCCTTTACCTAAAGTTCCCATTAATATAGGGACATCAGTCTGCTTAAGTCCGTAATATTCCAACAAGCCGCCACCTTGTGTACCAAGCACACCTAAGCCATGCGCATCATCAACCATCAACCAAGCATCCTGTGCTTTGGCCGCTATCGATAAGGCTGGCAAGGGCGCAAAATCGCCATCCATACTAAACACGCCATCAGTTACGATTAATTTCTGGCCACTGGCTTTTTTTAGATGACTATTAAGATGCTCAACATCGCCATGTCGATAACGTTTGAAGCTTGCGCCAGACATTAAGCCGCCATCTAATAAAGAGGCGTGATTGAGCCGATCTTCAAATACAGCATCTTTACGTCCTAATAATGCCGACATAACACCCAGATTAGCCATATAACCGGTAGAAAATAACAAGGCGCGATCTCGACCGGTAAACTCGGCTAATTCTTCTTCCAAGGCATGATGCGCTGCGCTATGCCCACAGATTAAATGTGCAGAACCACTACCTACACCATACTGATCGACGGCACTTTTAAAAGCACTAGCCACGGAGGGATGATTAGCCAAGCCCAGATAATCATTGCTGCAAAAGTTAAGCACCGCTCTACCATCAATTTGCAGATAAATACCTTGCGGCGAGCTTATAACCCGCCGAGTACGATACAAACCTTTGCTAGCAATGCTTTCTAGTTCATTAGGCAACTCTGAAAAAGCCAGTGTCATTAGGCGTAACTTGACCCGCCAGAATAAACACCTAAGCGTGCAAATAACGCTAGATCATGATTGGTCATAGGATTATCAGTGGTCAATAACTTATCACCATAAAAAATCGAGTTAGCACCGGCCAGAAAACACAAGGCCTGCATTTCATCGCTCATTTTGCTGCGACCGGCTGACAAACGCACCCGCGATTTAGGCATCATGATTCTTGCAACAGCCAGAGTACGCACAAATATAATTGGATCTAATTGTTCAGTGCCCATTAGTGGCGTACCTTCAACCTGCACCAACATATTGACCGGCACACTTTCAGGGTGCTTAGGCATATTGGCTAACTGTATGAGCAATTGAGCACGATCAACATCGGTTTCACCCATGCCAACAATACCGCCACAGCAGACATTAATACCGGCATCTCTAACACGCTCTAAAGTATCTAATCTATCCTGATAAGTACGTGTGGTAATCACTTCTGAATAATAATCTTCGGAGGTATCCAGATTATGATTGTAATAATCTAAGCCACCTTCTTTTAAGCGTAGCGTTTGCGCATCAGTCAACATGCCTAAGGTGACGCAGGTTTCCATACCCATCGCCTTAACGCCTTGTACCATTTCAATGACACGTTCCACATCTTTATCTTTAGGTTGACGCCAAGCCGCACCCATGCAAAAACGTGAAGCACCTTGATCTTTAGCTTGTTGAGCGGCTTTTAATACGGCATCAACGGGCATCAAGGCTTCAGGTGTTAAACCTGAATCATAACGCGCACTTTGCGGACAATAACCACAATCTTCCGAACAAGAGCCAGTTTTTATACTTAATAAGCTGCTAATTTGAACTTCATTAGGATCAAAATGCTCTCTATGAACAGTTTGTGCTTTAAAGATCAAATCATTAAAAGGTAAAGCATACAGGGCTTGCACTTCATCCAACTGCCAATCATGACGTAAGCTAAGTGAATTAGGATGGCTAATGGCAGGGTTTGCAGACATGCTGATAATCTCCAACTACAATAAAGGTAAACGTGACAAACAAAAATCTTATTCGTCAACCGGCAAGTATCAATAAGGGATACAACTGGATCGATATTATACAGGATTACCTGCTTCCGCCTATATGCATCTTATGTGGCAATACTGGCACTAAAGGTCGCGACCTTTGTAATCACTGTCATCTACGCCTACATAGAAACACACTTTGTTGTTATAAATGCGCGGAAATACTAGAGCCACCCGCCTCCTACCCGATGCTTTGCGGACATTGCTTAAGTGCCACACCGGCCTTTGATGAAACCTATGCACCCTTTACGTATCAAGGCGAAATAAGGCATTTAATTACCACCTTAAAATTCGGCGCACATTACAAGAATGCCCGTTTACTGGGCTTATTATTGGCGGATCATTTAAAACTAACCGCCCAAAGACCAGATCTGATTTTACCTGTGCCTTTACATAAAGCCCGCTACCAAGAGCGCGGATTTAATCAAGCGATAGAAATCGCTAAAACAGTAGGCAAAGAATTACAGCTACCCCTAGATTTACACAGCTGCCTTAGGCATAAGAACACACCACACCAATCTGCGTTGACTGCGAAGCAACGTCGCAAGAACATCAAACATGCTTTTTCTATTACAAAGGCGATTCCGGTGCAACATATTGCCCTGCTTGATGATGTAATGACCACCGGCTCCACCGCACATGAATTGGCCAGCCTATTAAAAGCCGCAGGCGTGAGTCGAGTGGATGTTTGGGTCATTGCTAGAGCTTGACCCTATTAATTAATGCCTCTACACTCAATTAAAAACTGAGTGTCCTATATCAATCTCCTAGCACTTAAAAAACCCAATCTTCTACTCTTTTAATTAATTCATGTTAATCCCGAATACCCCAAGTCACCGCTTTAGCGTTGCACCTATGCTAGATTGGACTAATCGGCATTGCCGCTATTTTCATCGGCTCATTACCAAGCAGGCCTTGTTATATACCGAGATGGTGACTACCGGCGCTATAATACACGGCGGTAGTCATCGCTTCTTACAGTATTCGCCTATAGAAAACCCAGTTGCCTTTCAATTGGGGGGCAGTAATCCTAAGGATCTCGCTCTTTGTGCCAAGATGATTGAAGACTATGGTTATGCGGAAGTTAATCTCAATGTCGGTTGTCCTAGTGATCGTGTACAAAATGGTCGTTTCGGTGCCTGTTTAATGGCTGATCCGCAGCTGGTTGCCGACTGTGTTGCCGCAATGTCTGAAGCAGTCTCAATTCCTGTTACCGTTAAATCAAGAATTGGTATTGATGAACAAGATTCTTATCCTGAATTAGTACACTTTGTTTCGACCATTAGCGAGGCTGGTTGCAGCACGTTTATTGTTCATGCCCGTAAAGCGTGGTTGAGTGGTTTATCACCCAAACAAAATCGTGACATTCCCCCCTTACGTTATGATGTGGTCTACCAACTAAAAAAAGATTTTCCAGATTTAACCATCATTATTAATGGTGGGATTACCACCCTAGAACAAGCAGAACAACATTTGACTCAGGTTGATGGCGTGATGATGGGGCGAGAAGCGTATCACAATCCTTATATCTTGACAGACGTTGATCAACGAATTTTTGGCGCGACTCATCAAGGGTTGTCACGTCATGCAGTCATAGAACAATTAATTCCTTACATACAAGAGCAACTTAAAACCGAAGCCCGTTTAAACAGCGTATCGCGCCATATTTTAGGCTTGTATCATGGAGAACCTGGCGCACGAGGTTGGCGTAGATATATCAGCGAAAATGTCAGTCGACTCGGTGCCGATGAACAGGTCATACTCGAAGCCTTAGCTTATACAAGATAACAGACCAGAAAAAACCTTAAAATTCACCGCAGAATATCGTTATACTGAAAACCTTTTACGATTGCATTGTTTTAAACTTTTATCGTACGCATTCTCTGCGCGCAGAGTTATATACACGCTCCATGCACGTCATTCCGGCATGGACTGCCGGAATCCAGGCTACAGGGACGTATAAAGATTACTCTCTATGGCGCTGGATACCGGCTTCCCGGCCGGTATGACGAACCAGCTTCTTTTCAACTACTTATAACATTGTATTTGTGGGTCTTTTTTATTTACCCGCTACGACTCATATAGAGCCTTAAAACCAACTACCCTACAAGAGTAAAGCGCATTGAAATTAACAACTACCGATCATCGCTCAGACAGCGCAGGATTAACCTACATTTACCCCGTCATCTCAAGACGCATGGGCGGTTTATCCATCGGCATTAACTTTAATACCAATAACGCCTGCAATTGGCGTTGTATTTATTGCCAAGTACCTGACTTAAAAATCGGTGCAGCACCTAAAATGGATCTTGAGTTACTAGAACAAGAATTACGATCTTTTCTTAATGATGTTAATGAAGGCGACTTCTATGATCGTTATCATGTTCCTGCTGACAAACGCATCATTAAAGACATTGCCATTGCCGGCAATGGCGAACCCACTAGCCTAAAAGACTTTGCCACCGCAGTAGAGTTGATCGGCAAAATAGCCACCGAGGCAGGTATATTTCCAGACAGTCACTATGTACTCATTACCAATGGCAGCCTAATCCATCAAGCTAATGTTCAAGCTGGCTTAAGCGCACTGAAAACTTATGGCGGTGAAGTTTGGTTTAAATTCGATAGCGCCACCGAAGAAGGCAGAGCCTTAATTAATCATGCCAGCCAAAGTAGCAAAACCAGCCTTAACAATTTATTGCTATCGGCGTCGTTATGCCCCACTAAGTTACAAATCTGCTTAGTTGATTATGATGAACAAGGTTTTTCTAATAAAGAAAGACTCGCTTTTATCGACTTATTCAAAACCTTGAAACAATTGGATTGCCAACTAGAAGACATTTTACTGTATACCATCGCCAGACCTTCTTTGCAGCCAGAAGCCACCAGTATTCGACCTTTAGATACAACAGTATTAAATGATTTTGCAGCAGAAATTAGGCTATTAAATTATAAAGTCTCGGTTACCGAATAGTTTGAAGGATTTTGTCTTAATATCCGACGTTACATAGTAACGTCGTTTTGCTCTCGTTTGCCGCGCCGAGCACCGCAGGTTTTGTTGGGATTAGCATGAAGGGGCGCGGCATGGGTGCCGCGCGTCGGTAGGAGGACAAGGAAGCCCTCTCTACCGCCCCCCCCAACAAAACAGAGGAGCGGCAATCGAGCCGCCTTTTATTTGGATACTTTCTTTTGGCGGAGCAAAAGAAAGTATCTCGCCCTCGGGTGCGATAACCCGATTGAATAAATCGTCGCGATAGCGATCTCATTATTTGAATCTAAGTTTTTTTATAAATCGCTGAATGGCTGCGTAACATCAGCCCTCCACTCCCCAAAAAGCGGGGAAAAATATTGCAATTGCGCTCATAAAATCATGTTTACTTTCAATTAGTTGAAATGAGCGCATTGAGAGTTAATATAAAAAACTAGGCAACACACCATCAAACATATTGCCCAGCACACCAAGCCGAAGACCATGCCCATTGAAAATTATAACCACCTAACCACCCACTTACATCGACTACTTCACCTATAAAATAAAGTCCCGGCACTTGTTTGCTGGCCATGGTTTTAGAAGACAAAGCATCACAATCTACCCCACCCAAAGTAACTTCAGCGGTACGGTAACCTTCCGTAGCATTGGGCTTGATCTTCCACTGTTGCAACTGCTGTGCGACTAACTGTATTTGGCGATCAGATAAATCCGGCAAGGTGCAACTTAATAACTCTTCAGGCAACAAACAAGCAATTAAGCGCTTAGGCAAATAACTATCTAAGACTGTCTTTAAGGTGTTTTTCACCTTATCGCGACGTTTTTCTTTTAAGGTATCCACTAAATCTAACTGTGGTAAAAAATTAAGCTCCAAGTCTTCACCAGCAAACCAATAAGACGACATCTGTAAAGCCACGGGACCACTCAGACCTCGATGCGTAAACAATAAGGCCTCAGTAAAAGATTGGCGATGATTGCTAATCGTACAAGGCACGGCAATGCCAGACAGCGGAGAAAACTTTTCCTTATCTTCTGGTTGTAAAGTTAAAGGCACAAGGCCGGCACGAGTAGGCACAACGGCAATACCAAATTGCTGAGCTATTTGATAACCGAACGGTGTCGCGCCCATTTTTGGAATCGACAAGCCGCCCGTCGCGACCACTAAAGAAGCGCAAATCAAAACACCCTGATTAGTTTCAAGCATAAAACCATCTGCACACGTTTTTATACTATTGATGCTCGTATCTAGCTGTACCGTAACATTTACAGCAGCGCATTCAGCCAGCAACATCGTCAAGATGTCTTTAGCGCTGTCATTACAAAATAATTGCCCGTGTTCACGCTCATGAAAATTAATATGATGACGTTCAACTAAGGCCAAAAAATCCCATTGATTAAAACGACTCAAGGCCGATTTACAAAAATGGGCATTATCAGAAATAAAGTGTTCAGGCATCACTGTGTAATTAGTAAAATTACAACGCCCACCACCCGACATAAGAATTTTTTTGCCAGCCTTGTTAACATGATCTATGACCAACACCCGTCGTCCACGTTTGCCAGCTTCAAGCGCACACATCAAACCTGATGCGCCCGCGCCGATAATAACGACATCGGTATTTAACATGACCTATACTCACAAAAAAATTGCAATCTATATGCTAGACTGGTCAGTTGTCTAAAATACGCGGTTACCACCGAAATACCATCAGTTTGCTACATCTACTAATTAGTTCATATTTAAACATTAAGGATTCGCAACAACTACTATCCTAATCGGCATCCACACTATTAAAATAAGGCGGCATGTTGTTAATGTAAGCCAGATACATGGCATCAGCCATGGACCACAATACATCCAATTTAAATTGTAAAATCTGCACCATACGATCTTGTTGGGCACGAGTCTTGTACCAATCTAAGGTAATTTCAAGCCCATGCTCAACATCACGTCGCGCTTCAGTTAGCCGCTTACGAAAATAGCTGTAGCCCTCTACATCAACCCATGGATAATGTTCCGGCCAATTATCTAGGCGCTGCTGGTGTATCTTGGGTGCAAACATTTCTGTCAAAGAAGAACTCGCGGCCTCATGCCACTCTGCCCTGCGAGCGAAGTTAACGTAAGCATCAACAGCGAAACGTACACCGGGCAACACATGCTTAAATGAGGTAATGTCGTCTCTCGTTAAACCCACTGCAATTCCTAATTGTATCCACGCTTCTATGCCGCCGACATCGCCGGGATGACCATCATGATCTAAAATACGCTGCGTCCATTTGGCGCGGGTTTCTCGATCAGGGCAATTGGCTAAGATATTTGCGTCCTTAATGGGAATGCAAGCTTGATAATAAAAACGATTAGCAACCCAGCCTTGCAACTGAGCTTTGGTAAGTTTTCCTTCATTCATCAAGATGTGGTAAGGATGATGAATGTGATAATACTTTTCCATGCCACGTAGTTCGACTTCAAATTCTGCCTTAGTCCATGCTTGTTGGTCGTTATTGTTCATAGTGACTCACTGTAATGGGTTTATAAATCGATTTCTAGGCCGTCATAGGCCACTTCAATGCCAGCAGCATCAAGAATTTTACGCTGCTCAGAATCATCATCTAAAATGGGATTAGTATTATTGATATGAATCAATATTTTCCTAGCTTTAGCAACACCGTTTAGCACTTCTATCATGCCACCAGGGCCAGATTGTGGTAAATGTCCAATCTCACGCGCCTTTTTATGACTGATGTTTTGTGTACACATTTCATCATCCGTCCAAAACGTACCATCGACTAATAAACAATCGACTTCTTGCATGGCCGTCATTACATGCGGCTCTATTTCACCTAAGCCAGGAGAATAGAAAACTTTTTTGCCGGTAGAAATCTGTTCGATAATCAAACCAATATTATCGCCTTCATGCGGGTCATGGCGATGAGGTGAATAAGGCGGCGCCTTACTTTTTAAGGCCTGTGTATAAAAACGTAAATCTTCGATGGCGGGAATGGTAAAACTACTGCCATCAACAGGTACAGTATGATGATTAACGGTACAGTAATCTTTTAGCATGGTAAATAAAGGAAAGCCGGTAGTTAGGTCTTGCTTAACCATATCCGTGCAATAAACCTCCAAAGGCTTACCTTCTCTTAACATTAACATGCCAGTGGTATGATCAATTTGACTGTCGATTAAGAGAATCGCTTTAATACCGGTATCACGTATGCCTTCTTTAGGCTGAATCGCAGGAAAAGCTTCCAGTTGGCTACGAATATCAGGCGAAGTATTAATTAACAACCAATTTTTATTGTCCGTGCTTACTGCAATAGAGGATTGGCTACGCGCCTTACCGTTCATAGTATTATGGCGTAAACGATGACAATTATGACAGTTGCAATTCCACTGAGGAAATCCGCCACCAGCACCTGAACCAAGAACTCTAACTTTCATAGTAAAAACCTACATAAAATGTCTAAATGATACGGCAATAATATTTTTCAGGCAAAAAAAAGGGAACCGAAAAGGTCCCCTTTTTTATGTAAATCCTTTCAAGCTCTGTAGCTTGAAGTGATTAACGGTTGTAAATGTACATAGTTACTTCAAAACCAAAACGTAGGTCTGTATAGCTTGGTATTTCCCATTTCATAATGAACCTCCAGTAATTATTAGAATTAGTTGCTAGCTTGATCAAGTAAGCTAGTTCAAAGTATACGATGAACTATTTTTTTACGCAACACAGACATGACTCAATCAGGGGTGTTTTTTATTTTAATAAAAGAGTATTATCCGAATACACCTGAAAATTATAAGACTATACAACGATGAGGAGGACTTATGGCTGATGTTACTGAGCTTTTTATTATTATGTTACTCATAGCTAGTGCAGCGTTTGCACCGCTAGGTTATTTTATTTATAAATACACCAAGAAAAATGGCGAACCCTTTGGAGAAATTGAACCGCATGGCGATAGTCATTCGTTTGTTAATGATTTAGCCGAAACAGCTATTCATTTTATCAAGAGTCTATTCAGTAAAAGCTAAACTTTGAGATCGCTATCGCGACAATTATTGTATCGCGTTATCGCACCCGATGGCGACTCGATTGCCGTTTTCTCCTGCGATCCTAAATTTTGTCAGGGGTCGGTAGAGAGGGCTTCCTACCGACGCGCGGCATCCATGCCGCGCCTCTTCGGGCTAATCGCAACAAAATCTGCGGATCTAGTCCCAGCAAACGAGAGTAAAACGAGTT
Organism: uncultured Methylococcaceae bacterium; assembly: GCA_903905335.1. Taxonomy (GTDB): domain Bacteria; phylum Pseudomonadota; class Gammaproteobacteria; order Methylococcales; family Methylomonadaceae; genus Methylobacter_C. Next base: position 22,039 of record CAIVGC010000073.1, on the reverse strand, counting down.
ACTTCACTCGGTACTGGGTTACAAACCCCGACCAACATCGTTTACAAATAGCGACCTCATTTTTTGTTTTCTCCTCAGAATGACTGCTTATGCAGCAGTTCCACAAGTAGGGCATTTTAGGTTTTTTGCTAGCTTCATAGTATTCCACTCCATAGTCAGCCCATCTAGTAACAATAAACGCCCAGTTAATGACTTACCAATAGCCATGATTAACTTTATTGCTTCTAAGGCCTGAATACTACCTACTATTCCTGTAATGGGCGCAATAACACCATTAGTTGCGCAGTTTTGTAATTCTTCGCCATCACTGCTATACAAACAGTTATAACAAGGACTGTTATCTTTACCGGGCGTAAACACTGAAACCTGTCCTTCAAAGCGTATTGCAGCGCCAGAAACCAGAGCTGTTTGATGCTTAACGCAAGCCTTATTGATGGCAAAACGTGTTAAAAAATTATCACTACAATCTAGCACTACATCAGCATTAATGACTTCGATATCAAGCCGCTCCCCTGCTAAGCGTTGCTTAATCGCTTTTACTTGTACATCAGGATTTAATTTATTAAGCGTTTCGCGGGTTGAAATTACTTTATCCATCCCTATATCGGGTGTGTGATGAGCGATCTGCCGTTGTAAATTAGATAGTTCGACCACATCATCATCGTAAATAACAATACTGCCGATGCCTGCTGCCGCTAAATACATCGCTGCTGGAGACCCTAATCCCCCAGCACCGATGATTAATACTTTTGCGGCAAGAATTTTTTGCTGACCTTCAATATCACATTGAGGCAGCATGATTTGACGGCTGTAGCGTAGTAGTTGAGTGTCATTCATAGCTTAATTATTGTTATAGGGTGGAGGTCAATGATGCCAAATAACTTGACAGACTGCAAAACCTGATTATTATTAGCACTCATTACTAGCGAGTGCTAATAACCGAAAACCTTTATTTTAATGTTAGGAGATATAGATGAATATACGTCCATTGCACGACAGAGTGATAGTAAAACGCGTTGAAGAAGAAACAACTACAGCAGGCGGCATCGTCCTTCCTGGCTCTGCTGCTGAAAAACCTAGCCAAGGCATTATCTTAGCGGTAGGTTCTGGAAAAGCATTAGACAATGGTACTGTGCGCGCTTTAGAAGTTAAAGTCGGCGATAAAGTATTATTTGGCAAATACTCTGGTAACGAAGTAAAAGTTGACGGTGAAGACCTCATCGTTATGCGTGAAGAAGATATCATGGGCATCTTAGGTTAAGCCTAAAGCTACTTACCTCATAATCACACAAACTACTAAGGAATAAAAATGGCAGCAAAAGAAGTATTATTCGGTGATGACGCACGTGTTCGTATGGCGCGTGGTGTTAATATTTTAGCAAACGCAGTAAAAGTAACCCTAGGCCCTAAAGGCCGTAATGCGATTTTGGACAAAAGCTTCGGCGCTCCAACCATTACTAAAGACGGTGTATCTGTTGCTAAAGAAATCGAATTAAAAGATAAATTCGAAAATATGGGCGCGCAAATGGTTAAAGAAGTTGCTTCACATACTTCTGATGTTGCCGGTGACGGAACAACTACTGCAACTGTATTGGCGCAATCTATAGTCAACGAAGGCTTGAAAGCTGTTGCAGCTGGCATGAACCCAATGGATCTAAAACGCGGCATTGATTTAGCCGTGACTAAAGCCGTTGAATCTATTCGTGCTTCAGCCGTACCTTGTACTGACAACAAAGCCATTGCTCAAGTAGGCACTATCTCTGCTAACTCTGATGATTCAGTTGGCCAAATCATTGCTGAAGCTATGGAAAAAGTCGGCAAAGAAGGCGTTATTACAGTTGAAGAAGGTTCAGGTCTAGACAACCAATTAGACGTTGTTGAAGGTATGCAGTTTGATCGTGGCTATTTGTCACCTTACTTCATCAACAAACAAGAAAACATGAGCGTTGAATTAGATGATCCTCTAATCTTAATTTACGACAAGAAAATTTCTAACATTCGTGAAATGTTACCTATTTTGGAAGCCGTTGCTAAATCTGGCCGTCCATTATTGATCGTTGCTGAAGATGTTGAAGGCGAAGCCTTAGCAACACTAGTTGTTAACACTATTCGTGGCATCGTAAAAGTAGCGGCTGTTAAAGCCCCAGGCTTTGGCGACCGTCGTAAAGCTATGTTAGAAGACATTGCCGTACTAACTGGTGGCACTGTTATTTCTGAAGAAGTGGGCTTGAGCTTAGAAAAAGCTGAAATTGAGCAACTAGGTACAGCAAAAAGAATTCAAATCACTAAAGAAAACACAACCATCATTGATGGTGCCGGTTCTGAAGAACAAATCAAAGCGCGTGTTGCACAAATTCGCGCCCAAGCTGATGATGCAACCTCTGACTATGACAAAGAAAAATTGCAAGAGCGTTTAGCTAAATTAGCTGGCGGTGTTGCTGTGATCAAAGTTGGCGCTGCAACTGAAATTGAAATGAAAGAAAAGAAAGCTCGCGTTGAAGATGCATTGCATTCAACACGCGCAGCGGTTGAAGAAGGTGTTGTTGCTGGTGGCGGTACTGCCCTAGTTCGCGCTTTATCAGCATTGGTTGGCTTAGAAGGTATTAATCATGACCAAACGGTCGGCGTTAATATTTTACGTCGTGCCATGGAAGAGCCTTTACGTCAAATCGTAGCTAACGCAGGTGACGAGCCTTCAGTAGTTTTCAACGAAGTACAAAAAGGCACAGGCAGCTTTGGTTACAATGCTGCAACTGGCAAATACGGCGACATGATCGAAATGGGTATCTTAGATCCTGCTAAAGTAACACGTACTGCCTTGCAAAATGCAGCTTCTGTTGCTGGCTTAATGCTGACTACTGAAGTCATGATTGCTGATGCACCTAGCGATGACAAAGGTGCTTCATTTGATCCACATGGCGGCGGTATGGGCGGCATGGGTGGTATGGGCGGCATGATGTAATCTTGCTGCCTTAAAGCTTCGGCTTTAGACACTTAGCTTTAAAAATTAGAGCCCCGATTGCCTTCAAGCAATCGGGGCTTTTTTATGTCTTTCGCTTTAAGCTTTAAGGGATGGTAACTTAATAACCTAGGCATGTAGGGACAGGTCGCAACTGTCCCTGCGGCGTTTCAAAGCAATAGTCGTTGGACAATATAAACGGTGAGCAGAAAAACGCTACCACCCTAGACACCTATAGCTGCCACAAGCAGTTTTCAATAGCACTCAAGCTTAATTGATGTGCTGATAATTCCTCTTCATTACAGCGCACTATACTCAGTGCTGGACGAGTTATTGCCGTTCTGGGCGTATTTGAATTGGCGACAATTAACTCCACCTTAGCAGGCTCATCATCTATCAATGAAGATTGCCCACCCGTCATTAGCAAAAATACTTCTGCTAAAATTTCCGCATCAAGTAAGGCACCATGTAGCTCTCGATGACTATTATCAATACCATAACGCTTACAAAGAGCATCTAAGCTATTACGCTGTCCAGGATGTTTTTTTCGAGCATAAACCAGCGTGTCAAAAACCAAACAGAAATCAGCAATTGTTTTGGTGTTATTTCCTAAAAGTGAAAATTCATTATTGATAAAACCAACATCAAATGGCGCATTGTGAATGACTAGCTCTGCATTTTCTATGAATGCTATAAATTCAATTGAGACTTGCTTAAAAAGCGGCTTATCATCTAAAAACTCATTACTTATTCCATGTACCGCAATAGCGCCATCATCTATTTTCCTTTCTGGATTAATATAGGCATGAAACCGCTTCCCTGTTAAGCGACGATTGATTAATTCAACACAGCCAATTTCAATAATTCTGTGCCCCTCTCGTGTACTAAGTCCCGTTGTTTCAGTATCGAGAACCACTATACGGTTAGAAATGTTATTTTTAATCATAAAATTATTATAAAAAGGATAAATAATGAAGTCTGCTAGCTCATAATGTAAAACTTTACGACAAAACCTTGCCAGATGCTAGGCATCAATTCATTCTTAATCAGGCAAAAAAAGAAAAATATAATTTATAACTTGTTAAATTGAGCATTGATCTTTATAATAGTACGTTCATACAAAATGCGAATGTGGCGGAACTGGTAGACGCGCTGGATTTAGGTTCCAGTAGGTTATCCTGTGAGAGTTCGAGTCTCTCCATTCGCACCACCCTATTCTACAAAGCTTTACGAATCATCGTTCTGCTTTCAGTTTTATCAAGCCATCAACGGCACTCATAAAAAATCTTCTACATACAAACACGAGGTATAGGAATGCAAGTTTCTGTCGAAATGACATCAGAATTAAGCCGAAAAATGACTGTAAATGTGCCTGAAGCTTTGGTTCAGGAAAAAATAGCTCAGCGTTTAAAATCATTAGCCCGCGAAGTCAAAATCGATGGATTTCGCCCCGGCAAGGTTCCTGCGCAGGTTGTTAAAAAAATGTATGGCGAGCAAGTTCGCAACGAAATTTCCGGCGACCTTATAAACAGCACCTTTTATAAAGCCCTAGAAGACCAGAACATAAATCCTGTTGGACGTCCGCTTATTGAAGAAATAAACCAAGCTGATGGCTTCAAATACACCGCTGTATTTGAAGTTTATCCTGAAATATCATTAGCCGGTGTTTCAGATCTTAAAGTCGTGCGCCCACAAGCCAGCGTCGCTGACAGTGACGTTGATGTCATGATTGAAAAACTAAGAGCTCAAAAACAAGACTGGTTAATTGTTGAGCGCTCCGCACAAACACTTGATCGCGTAACTATTGGCTTTACCGGTATAGCAGACGGCGAAAACTTCACTGATGGCCGTATAGAAGACTTTAAAGTCATTTGCGGCGAAAAGAAAATGATCCCTGGATTTGAAGAAAATCTTATTGGCCTTACAGCCGACGATAATAAAGTATTCTCCATCACTTTTCCTGAAGACTACAACCATGAAAAACTCGCTGGAAAAATTGCTGAGTTTGACGTAGATGTAATTTCAGTCGAAGAGCCCATATTACCAACTATCGACGAAGAATTCATTGCAGCCTATGGTATATCTGGCGGCACACTTGAATCATTTCGTGCCGACATCAAAAACAATATGGAAAGAGAGCTCGAACAAGCACTGCGCGGTAAACTGAAGATTGCAGTCATGAATGAGCTATATGAAAAAATTCAGATAACTACACCTAATACGCTCATCGATACCGAAGTCGAAAACCTTCTTAAACCCTATATCGAAAAAGCTAAAAAACAAAAAACTAGCCTTGAAGAACTTAACATCCCTAGAGATGCTTTTGAAGAACAGGCCAAACGTCGCGTAGCTTTAGGCTTAATATTAAGTGAAGTTGTTCAAAAAAACAGTATTGAAATCGACAATGATAAAGTGCTTGCAACTATCGAAAATATGGCAAAAAGCTACGAGCGTCCAGGCGATGTTGTTAAATGGTATTACTCTGATGAAAAACGACTGGACGATGTGCGCCAAATGGTTTTAGAAGATCAAGTTATTGAATGGCTAGTAACACAAGCCAAAGTAACTGATGAAACTGTCAAATTCAGCGATGTCATGGACCAGCACTAAGGATTAGCAATGTATAATCAACATGTAATAAATCAAGCTAGAGCACTGGAAGCAGCTGGGGGATTAGTCCCCATGGTTATCGAGCAAACCGCAAGAGGCGAACGCTCTTACGACATCTACTCCAGACTCTTAAAAGAACGTGTTATTTTCTTAGTGGGCCAAGTAGAAGACTACATGGCTAACTTAGTGGTAGCTCAGTTGCTTTTTTTAGAATCTGAAAACCCAGATAAAGACATTCATCTATATATTAACTCTCCTGGTGGCTCGGTAACTGCTGGCATGTCTATTTATGACACCATGCAGTTTATTAAACCTGATGTTAGTACGCTCTGTATCGGTCAAGCGGCAAGCATGGGTGCATTATTATTAACCGGCGGCGCCAAAGATAAACGTTTTTGCCTACCTAACTCAAGAATGATGATCCATCAGCCTTTAGGTGGCTTTCAAGGTCAAGCGTCTGATTTTGACATACATGCCAAAGAAATTTTGTCTATTAGAGACAAACTTAATAACATCATGTCTCACCACACCGGCCAACCACTAGAAAAAGTGCAACAAGATACCGATAGAGATAACTTTATGAATGCTAATGATGCCGTAAGCTATGGCCTCATTGATAAAGTATTAGCCAACAGAGCAAGCACTACTGATCTATAACGGATTGGTATTATTCGGCTATTTCGGCTAAGCTAAGCTATATAGAAAACTTGAGCTATGTACTTGGTACTGCAGAGGATTGATTAATGAGTAATGATAAAAATAGTAAAGATGACGATAAATTACTTTATTGTTCATTTTGTGGCAAAAGCCAGCACGAAGTAAGAAAGCTCATTGCCGGGCCTTCTGTCTACGTTTGTGATGAATGTGTAGAACTTTGTAATGACATTATCAAAGACGAATTAGACGATGAGACCTCGACTTTTTCTGGCAATTCCTTACCCAAGCCTAAAGAAATAAAAGAAGAGCTAGATGGTTATGTCATCGGACAAGATCGTGCTAAAAAAATATTAGCGGTCGCTGTTTACAATCATTACAAACGCTTACGCAACAAATCTAAAAAAGACTCTATTGAACTTGCAAAAAGCAATATCTTACTAATAGGTCCAACTGGCTCAGGCAAAACCTTGTTAGCCGAAACTCTAGCACGCCTTTTAGATGTACCTTTTACTATTGCTGATGCCACTACACTAACAGAAGCCGGTTATGTCGGTGAAGACGTAGAAAACATTATTCAAAAAATTCTACAAAAATGTGATTATGATGTAGAAAAAGCAGAAACCGGCATCGTTTACATAGACGAAATCGATAAGATTTCCAGAAAATCTGACAATCCCTCTATAACTCGTGATGTTTCTGGTGAAGGTGTACAACAAGCATTACTAAAACTTATCGAAGGCACTATTGCATCAGTACCGCCACAAGGTGGTCGTAAACATCCACAAGGTGAGTTTTTACAAGTCAACACCGCTAATATTTTATTTATTGTAGGTGGTGCGTTTGCTGGTTTAGATCGTGTTATCAAAGCCCGTTCAGAAAAAGGCGGCATTGGCTTTTCAGCGGATGTTAAAACCAAAGATGAATCCAAAAATATTGGCCAACTCTTTGCCGAAGTCGAATCTGAAGATTTAATCAAATACGGCTTGATTCCTGAGTTTGTAGGTCGCTTGCCTATAATCGCAACCCTAGAAGAACTCGATGAAGCCGCGTTAATTAAAATTTTAACCGAACCTAAAAACGCCCTGATCAAACAATACAAACATTTGTTTGAAATGGAAGGTGCAGAACTTGAGTTCCGAGAAGACTCACTAAAAGCCATAGCCACCAAAGCCATGGAAAGAAAGACAGGTGCTCGCGGACTTAGAACAATAGTCGAAAATGTTTTACTTAACACTATGTATGAAATACCGTCAGCAGATAACATCAGCAAAGTGGTTATCGATGAAAGTGTTATTTTAGGTCAATCAGAACCTTTATTAGTGTATGAAACTGATAAGAAATTAGCTGCTTCTGAATCCTAAGCTCAAAAAAAATGTAGCCTAGCCTCTAAGTCTAGGCTACATTTATCCATCATATAAGCCCCACTCTAGTCATAGAGACTAGCCTTGATGCAGCTGCGTTGCATGGATTTATCAAGTCTACAGACCTCGATTCCACCACATAACATTAAGGCTACTTACTATTAGCTTGGGGAATAGTGAAACTCCTTTAAGTAAGTCTAGCGAACGTTCGGTAGCGCTATCCCCCGCTCAAATATGAACAAGAACTCTATAAAGAATCTGTTTAATAAAGCACCCTGTTTTACTTGAGCATTACATTCAAGGTATAGTATTAAATCTATTTCATAAAATAATTAAAGGCTACTCATGAGTTTTAAGACACGCTTTATCAAACTAGCTATCAAATGGACTCCAAAACTAATGGTGACCTGGACATCCAATTTCATACTTAAAGGCATTGCTGAATTAATCGATTTCGAATTAGACATAGACGCACGAAAAGTCTATGTGCATATTAAACTCGAAGGGGAAGCAGAGTCCATTGAAGTTTGGCTAAATGATTTTGCCATTGCCAGCAAAGATAATGTTTATCAGTTATTAATTCAAGATGCGAAATCTAACCGCATTTGGTTAACCAATATATTTTCACATATTACCGGAAGAGCTTGGAACATACCTGTGCCGCCACAATTTATAGGTTATTTTAAATTGATTGCTGAATTGTTTCAGCCCGCACCCATTGCTATAGAACATCAAAGTAGCTAATACACATGGGTTGACGATTCTATCGTTAACCCAACATTGCACCCTAATTATGTTGGGTTGCGAAAAGCACGCCGCCCAAGCTCCGAGTTATTTGTTAATTAGTTACCACCAGGCATACCTTTAAGCATCCAAGCGATAAAGTTTTCTCTGTTACGCGAACAGATAACCACCTTGCCTCTGCCGGAAAACTTTAACACCATACCTTCACCACTGGTGACACTGTTCACTAACTGCCCTAACAAACCGCTGGCCTGTTGGGTCGCTACCGAGATTTCATGATGTAAAGAACTATCCCAAGCGACCACATGGGCATTATCTATAATAATATCTTTACCCGGCTCTACATCGAGTACAAAGCTAGAACCAAAACCTGAGACGGCTAACTTACCAACACCACTGGCTTCACATATAAAGAAACCGCCTGTTTGCCCAAACATGGCCGTACTTAGACTTTGTGATCTCACATTCAAACTCACGCCACTTTCTGCCGCAACAAAAGCACCATCAGTAATTTTGTAACTAATGGTTCCAACATCTAATACTTGTATAGCACCAGGCAAGGTCGGCGACAATAAACAATCACCAGCTCCTTTTATCGCTTCAATATGTTGTTGAAAGAAAGACTCTCCATTTGCAAAGCGACGCATCAAGGCACTACCTATACCGCCAGTCATTTTACCTTTTAGCTCTAAGGTGCTTTCCATCATCACCATGGCGTTTGATTCGCAATAAATCTTTTCCCCTTGTAACAAACTAATATGCAAAAAAGGATCAACATCACCCGTCACTGTAAATTGTGCCATCTCTTGTAGCCTTTAGTTAAAATCCAAAACAGGCATTATCTTTCACTAATGCTTATAATTCAAATATTTACCATTATTATCACGCCATGATTGTATATCCCAGCCGCTAAACTGCTCACTTAACATAAGAGCACCCTTATCTGCTGTATTCCACCATTGAGCACCGATTTGCTGATAACGCTGTAAGCTGATGGCAGTGGGATGGCCAAATTGATTTTTATATCCGGCAGAAATCAGTACGTACTTAGGCTGTACCGCCTGCAAGAAACTCAGCGTGGAAGACGTTTTACTTCCGTGATGTGGCGCCATTAAAATATCTGACTTTAAGCCATGTCTATAAGTCTCTACCAACCAAGATTCTGCGGCTGCCTCTATGTCACTGACTAATAACACGGAACCTTGCTTCGATTGAATTCTTAGCACGCAAGAATTATCGTTATCTGAAGAAAATTCTATTTGCGGCGATAACATGGTAAAACTCACCTCATCCCAAACCCAAGCTTGTCCTGCCACGCAAGCCTGCGGTGCATAAGCTCTTAATTGTCTAATCGCACTTGTTAATATTTGCTGAGTAGGCATGCTATGCAACAATGAGTCCGCACCGCCAATATGGTCGTTATCACCATGACTTACAACCAAGGCATCTAAGCGCTCGGCACCTTGTTGCCGTAAAAAGGGCAAGATAGCACTTTGCCCCATATCACTTTCTGCGGAAAACTTGGCTCCAGTATCATAAACTAAATTATGATGAGTAGTTTGCACCACCACAGACAAGCCTTGTCCTACATCCAACACAGTGAGTTTGATCGCACCTAACTCAGGTAGTTTAGGTGCAGTAAAAATTAACGGTAGAAACATAACCGCACTAAGCCATCGTGCCGGCATACCGGCAGGTGCTAACATTAACAAAATACCCGGCAAGGCAAATAGCAACGCCCATGTCGAAGGCTGCGCGTGATTGATAGAGGCTAACGGCAACTCCGCCAGTGTCGACAATAGCCACCATAAGCCTTGTAAAACAGCATCAGCCGCAATAAACAACCAGTGCGCAACGATTGGCACAGCAAACATTAAGAACACACCTATCAAGGCCACTGGCACCACTAATATACTAATAACAGGCACGGCAATAAAATTTGCCAATGGTGATATCAAGGACACTTGTTGAAAAAAGAATAATAACAAAGGAGCCAAGCCCACCGAAGTCGCCCAATTAATTTTGATAACTTCTACTACATAACCAAATGAGCCTAGGCGACCAGATACCGTATATATAATTAAACTGACCGCCAGAAAGGATAGCCAAAAGCCCGCAGACAATGCTGCTAGTGGATCGATAAGCATCACAAGCAATAATGCCACAGCTAAGGTATTAAAAGGCCAAGTATTACGCTGAAAACTAATAGCTAGCATCACCACCGTTAACATAATCACTGAACGCTGGGTTGGCACAGAAAAGCCGGCTAATCCGGCATAAAATACAGCCGTTAACATTGCTGCAAGCGCAGCAACTCGTTGCGGCGAATAAGCTAACAACCCTGTCTTAGCCCAGAGCTTTAGTACTAAGAAATAAACCAACCCAGCAATTAAGCCTACATGTGAACCTGAAATAACAACTAAATGCGTAGTGCCGGTTTTTCGAAACACCTCCCATTCATGCTGAGAGATGCCACTACCATCACCAATAGTGAGTGCTTTTATTAAGCCTAGATTAGCGCAATCACTAGCGACAACTGTCAATCGATCTGTAATTATTTGTCGCCATTGAGCACTATGCAGCCACGCTGACATAACACCCAACAACACAGGCTTAGGACTGGGACGTATATAACCCGTAGCAGCTATGCCTTCGGTAAATAACCAGCGCTCATAATCAAAGCCACCAGGATTGAAACTACCATGAGGTCGCTTTAACTTAACTGTAAATGACCACTGCTGACCTGCCTTAATAGGCTGCTCAGGATAATACCAATTTAATCGTAATAAGCGTGGAAGTTTTTGCGCCGACTCTTGTACGATAAAATCAAAGCGTGTACGCCGGTCATCTTGCTCAGGCAAATCAACTATATAACCACTCACTGCAATATCAATGCCTTCTTGTGCTTCTGGCAGTTGATCTGCTAATCGTAGTATGGCAAAAATCACCGCCCACAGAACACCCATTACTAAAAACAATAAGCGCCAATAACGCAAGCTTGCAAAAACCACTGCCGAAAGGCTGACCATTAGTAGCCAAAGATGACTGGGCAATACCTGAAACTGCTGAACAGCTAAGAGCCCAATAAGAAATAACAGTACAGATACCAGCATCAATGCCTCGGTGTTATATCAACTACTGTAGGTTGGGTTGCATCTTTTCGCAACCCAACATTGTCTAGATATATTCTTGGGCTGTAAGAGCACCAACCCACATGACTTATTAGCTTTCTTACAACGAAAGTTTAAAAAACGGCTGAACTCCGCGCCATTCTGCGGTATTATCCCATACCAATTACTTTCACAGGAACCTTCCATGACTCAAGATGAATTAAAACAAAAAGTAGCGCTCGCAGCCATACACTATATTAAAGATGTTGCCGTCGTCGGCATTGGCACAGGCTCTACTGTCAAACATTTCATTGATTATTTAGCCGACATTAAAGGTAACATTGAAGGAGCAGTATCTAGCTCTGAAGTCAGTACCGCACATTTAAAGAAAGTCGGCATTCCCGTTTTAGATTTAAATGCAGTTGGCACCTTAGATGTTTATATCGATGGTGCTGATGAAGTCAGTCCTCATAAACATTTGATAAAAGGCGGCGGCGGCGCATTAACTCGAGAAAAAATTATTGCTGCAGCTAGTAAAAAATTCGTCTGTATCGTCGATGAAAGCAAATGCGTTGATGTACTCGGTGCATTTCCTTTACCCGTTGAAGTTATTCCTATGGCCAGAAGTTACGTTGCTAGAGAATTGGTTAAATTAGGTGGCCAACCGGTATGGCGGGAAAACTGTATTACTGACAATCACAATGTGATACTCGACGTACATAATCTTACTATTCTTGATCCTATTAAACTAGAACAAATCATCAATAACATTACCGGTGTAGTCACTGTCGGTCTTTTTGCGATGAGACCTGCCGACATCATCTTAATTGGCAAAGGTACTGAAGTAATTACCCTGTAATTATCAGTATTCGGGGATAAGTACCTACACCAGTAAAAACATCACCATACCGACAGGGAAGCCGGTATCCAGCGCCATGGATGGAAATCTTTATACATCCCTGTAGCCGTCATTCCAGCAGTCCATGCCGGAATGACGGGAATTGAGAGTCTATATAACAATGAGCGCAGAGGGTGAGAACGATAAAAACTTAAAATACTGTCTTGTCCCATCTTAAGTTGGTAGCCAATCATCATAAACAAGTTCACTAGGTTTTCCTTAGTTCGCCCATTACAATAGCGCTAATTATAATAAAAATTCATCGCTATTAATGAACTCTAAATACGTTATGCTCTGGATAGTACCGCTGCTTGTAGTGCTGATCGCGGCTCTTATCAAAGTTATCCCTCAATTACAAGAACCTGCTGGCATAATCCCTCCTGAGACTATTTACAGTCGTTCAGACAATAGCAGTATCAATAAGCCCTGCTCCAATGATCATCCTGAATGGCGGCCTGCGCAAGTGATTGAAGGAGTTACCATAGATGCGGCGCCGTCCTGCGAACCTGATAATCCTTATGACATTGTCACCTCGGTTAAAGGCACTAATAATGTCTCGATGTCCACCTTAATGCAGACTAATTTTGCTCAAGATGCCATCACCCTAAGCGATGATTTAGATCATGATGGCGATCCAGATATTATTCACATTAAACTGGAAGTCGTTGAACTTAACGGCGCCAGTCCTGATGGTGAGTTTTTAATCAACACTTATGATATAGCGCCAGGCATACAACCAGGGCTTTGGGTCTATGCACCCAAATCACGTGGTATGGCGCTAAAAAACTTTAACTCATTAGTGGCTAATCCTTTATTACGCGCGCCCTCTCCTATCATCCGCGTTGAACAAGGCGATAAGGTTTATATTACCCTAGAAAACACCCATTACTTACCGCACACCATACATTTACATGGCGTAGATCATCCTTGGCTTAATGACCAAGGCCAAGATAATGATGGTATGGAAGAACATGCGGTTTTTCCAGGTAAGAGCCACACTTATCAAATACAGCCTAGACATGCTGGCACCATGCTTTATCACTGCCATGTGCAAACTGCGCAGCATTTTATGATGGGCCTAAATGGCATGTTCATCGTTGAAGAAAACAAAGCCAATAACTGGCTACAAACCTTTAATATAGGCGCAGGACAAGTACGTCACCCCTCGACTGCGGTCAAAAAAGCTTACAGTCAAGAATATGATCTACATTATCAATCCGTTGATAAGAAATTGGCATCTATCATACAAACAGCCATTGACCCTAGACTCATTGCGCAACGCATGGCTAGAGACTACAACATGACGGAGTCTTTTGAGAACTACTTCATGCTCAACGGTCACTCTTTTCCTTATACACTGCGTGACGCTATGATCATCGCTGAGGAAAATGAGACCATTAAGCTGCATATCGCCAATTTACAGCGCTCTTCTATCGCTTTACATATTCATGGCCACAAAGCAACGATCACGGCCTTAGATGGCGTAGAACTAACCGAAGGCCAGCAAATAACACGGGATGTCTTTGATATCGCCCCAGCGCAACGCACCGACTTACGCTTACAAACCAAAGATGATGGCTTACATAGCTATGGCCCTGGCTTGTGGATGTTTCATGATCATGTGCCTACAGGCACGACTACCGACGGCATGGAACCGGGTGGTAATATGGCTATTCTTGCCTATAAACACTATCTTGATGACCTAGGTATGCCCAAAATGCATGATGAGTTATTCGATCAAGTCTTTAATAAAGACTATTACGCTAAAAAACAAGCCGTATGGAACAGCGGCGATTTTGCAGCCTTACTAGGTGACGCAGGCTTAGTCGCTCCGAATTATATTCATATCATCCTCTTCGGCCTGCTGGCTGGCTTGATCATCGCCTTATTAGTTTTTAGTGCGCTTATTGCTAGACGGAAACAACCATGAAAACCTTAGCACTTACTTTAGTCATGCTCTGCGCTAGTTCATGGGTATCTGCCATGCAAATGGGCGGTATGCTCATGGATGATAAAGGCATGATTATGAATGCCAACAGCGACACCTTGCCTAGGGACTGCACGGCTATTTCAGAAACCGTCGATATTACTATTCGAGCTGGTCAACAACATGCACAAAAGTTTACCGGCAAGATGTTTGCCTTCGATCAACAAGAATGGAATGTTAAACCCTGCGCTAAAATCAATATCACTTTTATTAATGATGACCAGATACGCCATCAATTGATGATACATGGCTTACCGGGTTATTTATATCCTGATGGCATGCTGCATTTAGAACTTTATGGCGAAGGCCAGCTACAAGCCTCGTTGATAGTACCTAGCTTAAAAAAGACGTATCTCGTACATTGTGAATTGCCCCAACACATGGAAAAAGGCATGAAAGCACAATTGAAAGTTGATGGCGGCAATGGCGACTTACCCAGCATACCCGGATTAACCGCCCCAGTAAAAGCCGATATCTATCCGGTAGATTGGAGTTCATTAACCACAGCTATATTAATACTCTGCGTGCTAGTAGGTTGTGTGATTCCCTTTATTATTTTTCTTAACGCACCACGCATTAAAGATCTAGTAAAAAAACGATGGTCGTCATTGAAACATAAAAAACAAAAGACAGACGAGTAATTCGTAGGATAGGTAAAGCAATAGCGAAACCCATCAGGTTGGTAAAATAACAAAACTCATTAATCACATTGGATGTTTATGATGGGTTTCGGCTATTGCCTCTATACATCTTACGAGCTTTTAATAATTTCATTTATGATCAGCTGGTTGCGACAATTGTAAACAATCTGGTGCGTCCTCACCTACGGCAAAAGGAGCTTTACCATTCCACTGCACTGAATACTGACCAAGGCGACGTTTACGTTCTAAGGTTTTACTGACTGCTAGCCTTAAGCAATCCAGCATCTCTTGTGTATCTGGGCTTAAGGGCAGATTAGCCTGTTCACTCATCTAAACTTCCTTTTGTTATTAAATTAAAAAAATCAGGATTTAGAACGCTACGAACAACACCTGTTTGTTGAAATATCAACACCGGTTTATCATCATTATTCATAAAACAGCGCACCTGATTGACCTTAGGAGCAAACTCATTTAATAGGTTATGCAAACTACGAGGAAAGCGACGAATTAAATCGACTTCTGCAATATGATGTCCACCGTGGCTAACGCGTTCCGCCACCCGCAGACGCGACATGTCGGCACTGGGCAACGCGAGATAAATCAATTCAACCTGCCAGCCTGTTGCTTGTAAGCGCTCCACCAGTTTAAGGTAACTTCGTCCCGAGAGCGTGGTTTCAAAAGCAAAATCTTGTCGCGCGGCAATACAGTCTTCAAGCTCACGTAGAAATAAGCGACTGGCGACTAATAAGTGCTGTTCCGGTGCTAGCGGTGACAGTCCCGCCGCAATCAAATCCGCATTTATAAAGCGCCTACAACCCGCTACCGTCGGTAAATATTCCAGGGCAAAGGTGGTTTTTCCTGCTCCGTTGGGTCCTGCGATAATCCAACAAGTGGGCATCTGTTGTCTCCTTACTTGATTATAGTGATCAACGCTCAACAGTTCAAAAAACGATTCGACGTCAATCTTAACACTATTGTTCAGCTTTAAACTATTGGCTGTGAAGAAAATCGCAACAGAAAAGCTGATAGGTAATGTTCGCTGTCTTGCGAATACACCCGATGGAATTGGTAAATGGTCATTAATGCCCTCGAAAAAACAACGTCTGTGCGGCTAAAAGTCAGAGCAGACACTTTGGCGTTATTATGACTATAGCCACGAAAATCTGTTTGCTTGCTTAAATAAAAACCCGCCACTAACGCGGCCTCAACAAATTTTTCTACCGCATGCACGGGTAGTAACAGGTAAAACAAGCCCTGACTAGACAGTAATTGATCGGCACTTTTAATTAAATCAGTAAAAGGCAATTCATCGTTATGTCGGGCGACTTTTCTAAGTGAATCTGTGGTCTTGCTGTGATTCTCAAAAAAAGGCGGATTACAAATAACAAGATCATATTGATGCCCAATTGAAATAGCAAAACCTTGAATATCTTGATGCACGGCCTCAAGACGATCGGCCCAAGGACTATTGCCGAAATTTAGCTGCGCTTCTTCATAGCTAGCTTGCGTCAATTCTACCGCCGTCACTTGTTCCGCTCCCAATTGAGCGGCCATTAACGACAGTACGCCTGTCCCCGCACCAATATCCAAAACCCGATCACCCTTATTAACGGGTGCCATAGCACCAAATAGAACCGCGTCCGTACAGACTTTCATGGCGGATTGCTTCTGGATGACTGAAAACTGCTGAAAGCGGAAGATTGACATAGTGCGGTACGGCTGATTTAAGTGTTTGATTGTAAAAATTCGGCTCCCCGTCTTTAACAAAGCAAGTAGCTTCAATGAAGCAAGGCGGAATCATGGTTATACAGCGCTCCGACTTCCTCGATTCCATTGCGTTTCGTCGAAGCTACTTGCTAAAGGTTCTGATAAATACTGCGCTAAAAAAGTGCATAGGATGTGTCGACGCTAGGAGGCGCATCATTCACGTTCATAAACGATGCGCTTCACTTTGTTCAACACATATATGGCCCTTTCCAACATCCACCCTTCGCAGGCCCACTCCTATAAAACATGATGAACACTGCGCTGCCTTTGCCTATCCTACTGACTGAAATCACATAAAGTCATCTTCCATATCACCTAGTAAAATTAGGGTGCCAAAGCCATCAGCACCACAGCTTTTCGTCAAGGTATTTAAAATTCGCTTACTATCAGCTTCGGATTCATACGGGCCATTCATATAAAAAGGCTTACCCTCTTTACCGTAGGTGTATTTTTCAGGGCTTACGCTGGCATCAATGTCACCAAAGATATCATAGGCATTTTTATAATCTGGATGTGGTACAAAGCCTAGCTCTTTTGAATAGTTAAGCAAGCCGTCCAGTAGCTTTTTGGCACTGCTTTGATGTAGCTTTTCAAATGTCCGATTAGCTGTCTTTATCATTTCTACTTTAATTCTTTGTTCATATTCGTCTTCCGACATCACTAAAAACATAGCATCTTTGACGCCCAGACAAAAGACATCAATAACAAAGGCACTAAAGGCAATATCCCCGCTCGGAGTGCGCCTTGCGACTACTAGCTCACCAATACCAGAACTAAACAGATCCTCAGGGATTAAGCATTCATGAATTGGATACTTAGCATAAAGTTTGGCTTTTGTCATAGAGTGCGTTACTTTTTTAACGGTCAGGCCTCTTTTTTGCTTTTTCTTTGCTAATTTTTTTTGTCGTTGTTGTTCTGATATGGCCATAGTTTTATCCTCTGTGAGTTAGGTTGATAGACTTCGATAATTATAGTTTTTAACACCTTGCCCGATTTACTCAGCGTAGGTGAAGAGCTGTTCGGGTTTCGCCTCTAGCCATCTTACCAGTTAAACTTCATGTGGGCATGGTTGGGCAACATCTTTTAATTGCCCAACCTACGACGGTCAAAATCAGAATATCGAGCGAATTTCTTCAATGCCATTCGTGCGTTTAACGCGAGTTGTCGGGCACAAAAAGCATGTGCCCGACCTACCTGACTGGCATGAGTTGCTGCCCCTACGGCGGTTTAATCTTTACGAAATATTCGCGATCGGGTGGAGATAACGGGATTGCGCCCGTTATCCCTCCCACACCACCGGACATGCGGTTTTCCGCATCCGGCGGTTGGAACCAACGTTTTTTTTCCGCTCAGGGTTTTGCTCCCTGTCGATACATCTTACATTTGGACGCTTCAATGTTTAGCTTGCCATTTGCAGCTTTGGCTTCGACCTGTATCCACTAGGCGTTTCCAATGACTACCAATCAGGAAGTTGCCTAAGTTGCCATTCCTTTCTGTTTCAAATGACTACTCGCTTCGCTTGAAAGTCTTTTCGTCGTATCTCGGTTCCTTCAGCCCTTCGCTCTGCCAAGTTTCCAAGGCTTCTTCGCTACTACGGCTTCTGCTGACTTCTTCAAAGCTCTCGCTTCGAAGATCTCCCCGGGTAAGGTGCTAAAACTTTCTGCCCGTGCCGCCAAGCTCTACCTGATGCGTCTTTCGGTAACGGTTGGATTTCGTGTTCCCTAGCACACTCATCGCCCCCTCACTGCTTGTTCGTGTTCCTACGGTCGTGCTTTTGCTACGCGCTTCTTTCAGCTTGGCCTCACGGCTTCCACCTTGCGTTTCGCTACGGTTGTCGTTACTACTTCCGGTTATCTCCTTTCAGATAACAAGTTTTAGCCCATGCCGGGCACACTAGGGCGGTTTCGCGACAGCAAACCGCCAGCTCAATGCAGCACCGTAGCTCAGAAATGGTGGATTGCTAGCGCGAATCGACCTTACATTCATACATCTTACGAGTTAATTTATAACATTGGGTATTCATTCAACCCAGCATATATTAGTATCCGCGAATAAACTGTGGTCTGTCCCTGTTGTCCCTGTTGTCCCTGTTATTTCTTACTGTTATTTCTTATTTTTAAATCATGAATATTATCTGTCAGTCTTGCGACAAATCATGTCTAATTGAATTTATTGAAAGGGAATAAAAATAGATTTTTAAGCGTTACAAATCACATAAGATCAAATTGAATTTGGTCATCATCAGTCATGTAGTGTGTGCAAATAGTTTTATCGTTTGCCCACCCTTTGCCGATTGAGCGATGAGCAGAAAATCATTGCCCACCCTAGCTGTCTACCTGGCTGAGTTTGTATGAAGCCTAGGGAACATTGATAATCTTATTACTCACGTTTCGAAAGCTATATTGCCAATGCAGATTCGATTGTTATAATAAATCATGAAACATAAAATTGACCCAAAGATAGACTGCGTATTTAAGGCATTATTAGGTGCAGAGGATAACCGCAACTTATTAGTGCATTTCTTGAATGCCATTATAGGTTCAGATATTGCCGCTCCATTAACCAATGTAGACATTCTGAATCCTTATAATGACAAAGAATTTCTTGAGGACAAGCTTAGCATTGTTGATGTTAAAGCAAAGGATAGTGACGACAATATTTACCAGATTGAAATTCAACTGGTCAGTTATGCTAACTTGCCGGCGCGTATCCTATATTATTGGGCAGATATTTATAGCCAACAGCTACAACAGGGTGAAAGTTATTACAAGTTAAAGCCGACTTATTCAATATGGCTATTGGCAGAGAATTTAATTAAAGATGATACTGATTATATCCATACCTATAAAGTCAGGGATAACAAAGGCAGAACTCTAAACAATCATTGTGGTATTTGGTTATTAGAATTGCAGAAGTTTAACTCGCCACAAGTTGAAAATGAACAACAACGTTGGGTAAGATTCTTCAAAGAAGGTGAGCAGTTAACTGATGAGACTGCTTTACCAGACTGGATGACCACTAATGAAATGAGGCAAGCCATGAGCACATTAAAACAATTCTCAGATAAAGAACGTGATTACCATGCTTATCAAGCAAGACAGAATTATCTGCGTGAACAAATATGCATTCAGCGTGAGCGTGATGAAGCTTTAATAGATAAAGAAGCAGCATTAGCCGATAAAGAAGCAGCACTGGCGGATAAAGAAGCAGCGTTGGCGGATACAGAAGCAGCGTTAAGACTTATCAAAGAGAAAGATGTAGAACTTGAGCGATTAAAGGCTTTATTGGCAAAGAATAATCTGCATTGACTCATAAAGCTGGGTAATTATTCAGCCCAGCATTTATGAGTATCGAATAAACCGTGGTCTGTCCCTGTTGGTCTGTTTGTTTGTGCCGTTCGAACTGTGGTAATTTTACATAAAATCTAATCAGTGAAGATCCTTTGCAATACCAACCCGAATTTGTATCATTTGTTTGAAGCTTAAAAGAGGTATTAATGAAACAACTTATACTAGAAATAGACGATACGACAGAAGCCAGAATTATCACGGCGGCTAAAACAGCAGGTCTTACTGCCCAGCAATGGTTAAAAAACATTATTGATGAAAAAACCGTCACTACATGGCCTGATTCCGTTAAAGCTTTAGCAGGAACATGGCAAGATGTGCCATTTTCTGAAGAGTTACGCAATGATGAAGGCCATGACGCAACAAGAGAAAGTTTTTAATGTACGCTTTAGATACCAATACCGTGATTTATTTTTTTAAAAACATGGGTCATGTTGCCCAGCATTTATTTAGTTTACCACCGCATGAAATAGCTCTACCATCCGTGGTTTTGTATGAACTTGAAGTGGGCATTGCCAAATCAACATCACCTGAAAAACGTAGAGCTCAGTTAAATGAACTACTAACGCTCGTGCGTGTATTGCCTTTTTCGGAAAATGAAGCGGCTATTTCAGCTAAGCTTAGAGCCATACTGGAACAGGCGGGTACGCCTATTGGCCCTTTAGATATGATGATTGCAGGCACAGCGTTAGCCAATAAAGCAACCTTAGTTACCCATAATACCAAAGAGTTTTCTCGCATCAATCAGTTGCGTTTAGAAGATTGGTTTGATTAAAAATCATGTAAATTTAATTAACGCACACCAAACAAATCCTGCCTAGCCTACAAACTGGAAACAAAAAACCAGCTTGATTATCATCCCAGCATATAAGAAGCAATGTAAGTCATTGCTCCGAAACCTCGATACAACACAGAGCAATTGAGGTTACTTGCTGGCAATGGTAGAGTAAGCATGTTTGTTTTGAGCAGATACACGGCCTTATGATTTCTATAACCCTTTAACCGCAACTAGCCGATAATAAGGGTCTTTCATAACATTTAATAAAGTAGGCTCACTCACAGGGAGTTAATCGCCATGCTAACCAATAGTCAATTAATCCACCACAATCAAGCCATCATTCCGCATCTCGTTATCAAAGCCTTAAAACTGCGTGACGGTGACGCAATAGTTTTTGAAATTGATCAAGCCGGCGTTCATTTACGCAAAGTCCCCGCTATAGATCAAGCCTATACAGAGGCTCTCCTAGGCACTTTGAGCGAATGGGAATCAGCTGCGGATGATGAAGCCTATGCAGACCTTTGAAAAATTCTCCGTGGTGGTCGTGCCTTTTCCGTTTACGGATCAAAACGCCAGTAAAAGGCGACCCGCATTAGTCCTATCAAGCACACAATTTAACAACGCAGTGCAGCATTCGGTATTGGCGATGATAACCAGCGCCAAAAACTCCAATTGGCTATTGGATGTAGCAATCTCCAATTTACAAAATGCTGGACTTACTTCTGAGTCTATTGTCCGTATGAAACTATTTACCTTGGATAATCGCTTAATTATTAGACAGGCCGGTAGTTTGGCAGAAGCTGATCAACAAGCGGTTAGCAAAGCATTCAATCAATTGTTTGATATCTAAATCACCAAAACGTGACAAGGTTTGTAATTTCGTCTTTAACGTTTAGTGCTGTCCGTAACTCATCAAAACGTTTCGAATGGGGCAAACACAAGTCCGTAAGTCGTAGGGCGGTTTCGCGACAGCAAACCGCAAGCTCATTGCAGCACCGTAGCTCAGAAATGGTGGATTGCTAGCGCGAATCCACCTTACTCATACATCTTACGAGTTAGCCAATAAAGCAACCTTAGTTACCCATAATACGAAAGAGTTTTCTCGCATCAATCAGTTGCGTTTAGAAGATTGGTTTGATTAAAAATCATGTAAATTTAATTAACGCACACCAAACAAATC
>CAIVGC010000072.1 GCA_903905335.1 uncultured Methylococcaceae bacterium | reverse complement strand
TTATCCGATTTTTACGGTACGTGTGACGAAAGAAGTGAGTGATAGTCCTAAGTTACCTGCACAGTTATCGTCAATTCCTCGTTATCATATTAATGATGTCGCTAACCCTGAAAAGCCCGTGCCCATTGCCATTTCTGAAAGTCCAATGGCGATGTTGCTTAATGGGCGAGCTTATGCCGATCATGATGTTCAAGATTTCGAACGTATTAAGTTAAATACTCTGCAGCTGATAGAAATATTTCATGCACCTGGCGGCATGGGCATGGGCATGGGTATGGGTATGAGGCATAACTCAGGGAGTATGGGTATGATGGGGGGCATGATGTCTATGGCTCATCCCATACATTTACACGGACAACAATTTCAGATTATCAGTCGCAGCATCAGTTCTGATAAAGCGGCTGATTACGAAACAGTTAGACACGGTTTTATTGAGTCGGGATTAAAAGATACGGTATTAGTAATGCCGGGTGAGAACGTTCGTATTATTAAGCCATTTCAAGATTTTAAAGGACTATTTATGTACCATTGCCATAATCTTGAACATGAGGATATGGGTATGATGCGTGAATTTTCAGTTGAAGTGTAATTACTGTTTTTTTTGAACAAAAAAAATGCTCATCCTTCCCCAAGGATGAGCATTGAAAACTCTAATAAAGAGTTTTGAGATAATATGACTATGCCAGGCCATATTATTTCTGTCTTGTGATAACCACAAATCAACAAGACGGCTTAATAATGACACAATAGTTTTTTAAAAAAAATACGTACTAATACCTAGTTATGGATTTATTTTCTTAGATGCTATCTAATTAACGCCTTTTTTGACTTATCCAGTCTTTAGTTAATGCTGATGATAAGTCCTTTTGTAGAATAACGATGACAGTTAATACACCTAGCATTGAACTTCCTATATGGCCTTATGTTTATGGTCAGCCTTCCGGCTCAGGAAAAATCCGAAGTTTTCCTGAAGATTTTGTTGTTAATGAACAGTTGTCCTTTGAACCATCTGGGATGGGTGAGCATGTGTTTTTGTTGGTTCAAAAAACCGGTGAAAATACTGATTATGTTGCTAGGCAGCTTGCGAAACATGCCGATGTAAGGCAGCGCGATGTTAGTTACGCAGGATTAAAAGATCGTCATGCGGTGACTACTCAGTGGTTTAGTGTGTGGTTGCCAGGCAAAGCTGATCCCGATTGGGCTGGTTTTGAAACAGAAACGATTAAAGTCTTGCAGACTATTCGACATGCTCGAAAATTAAAACGCGGCGTTTTATCGGGCAATAGCTTTAAATTGATTATTCGCGAATGGCAGGGCGATAAGGCGACGACTCTTGGGCAATTAGAGGCGATGAAAAAAGAGGGGATAGCTAATTATTATGGTCCCCAACGTTTTGGTCATGCGGGTCAAAATGTTAATAAAGCCTTGGCGTTATTTCAAGGAGCACGTGTAGGCCGAGAACAGCGTAGTTTATATTTGTCCGCTACACGCTCCTATTTATTTAATACAATTTTAGCGTATCGAGTTAATCATAATAGTTGGAATCAAGCGCTGGCAGGAGATACCTATCAGTTTAATTTATCTCATGGTTGTTTTAAATCAGAACAACCTGATGCAGAAATTTTACGTCGTTTATTAAACAAAGATATACATCCGACGGCTACCTTATGGGGTAGGGGAGAGTTTGGTGTTTGTGCTGAAGCTTTGGCGATAGAGCAACAAGTGCTAGACGCTTATCCTGACTTGGCTCAAGGTCTAATTAATTGTGAGGTTGATAGTGATCGGCGTGCCTTGCGAGTTACTGTGCAGGATTTACAATGGCAGTTTATTGACGAGACGAGCTTAGAACTTAGCTTTACTTTGCCACCTGGAAGTTATGCTACGGCGGTATTACGAGAAATAATAACGGATTAAACGTTGCAGGCGGAGTCTTTTAGCTCCGCACTAAGCTTCTCGCTGAAGAATGCCTTATCTGTCTTTCTAGGGTTGGTCTCAGGAAAAACAGATAAGTTTAACGTGTATGCCGACTTAAGACGGTTGCCGTTATTGTGGTGGGGTAATTTTGATTTATTCGTGCTTGGGTTAAATTCATTGTTCGTAAATTAAAGTGCCACCGCCAATAGCTTCCTCCATTATTGCCGCGATACCATAGTCTGGATGTTTGATAGTATGAATTAACATATTGATATTATGCCTTTTTGTATGAATAATCTTGGATTCATCAAGAATGCAAATTAACTGTTTTAAATCGATAGATTGTGTTTTCATTTTGACTCGATATGTTAATGGTTTAAGAAAGATTGCGCCGTTGTAATCATCAATAAATAAAAATTACTAGCTTGGATGAGTTCTTTGATTTAAAGCGTTAAAAGATTTCTGTTCCAAGTGCGAAAAATTCTAATAGTTAAGAACACCATTAACAATTCGTAATAATACCTATACGAAGCGAATATAATGAAAAGTTTGATATTTTGTAGTGTGAAGGCTTTGCTTATAAATGAATGCTATCAATCGGCATTATCGTGGTCACTGAATTTATTAATAAGTCGTAATAGTACAAAGACTGCGCCAGTGCCTCCATTCTTTTGGGGAGCAGAGCAAAAGGCTAGTACATCTTGATGTTGTCGCAACCAAAGATTTAAATTATTTTTTAAAATAGGATGCTGGTCTGTTGATCGATAGCCTTTGCCGTGAACAATATGAACGCAACGGTAACCGTTATAAGTACAGTCTTGTAAGAATTGAAGGAATTGTTGTTTAGCGGTATTGCTGGTAAGGCCATGTAGATCAATTTCTGCATCTAAATCAAAGTAGCCTTTACGTAATTTTTTTAACACGGCAGTTTGTAGGCCGGGTGCGGTGTAACTTAAACTATCTTCAAGTCCAACTTTGTCAAGATCGCACTCTTTAGATAGTGTTAATGGGTCAACACACTCGGTGTTAATTTCTTTGGGATAAGGTTTAGGTTTGCGTTCATTATTTAACAGAATTTTATCGTTAGTGACTGGTCGAACTTTACCGATAGTTTCGCGAAATAAATCAGAATCTTCTGAAGTTAGTGTTTTTTTTACCACGAATGCTGATTTTATGAGGTATTGTTGCTAATATGTTCAATTTTATAGCTAATGTTGCTTAAGAGCGAATGAAAATGCATATTTTGTTAAGTAATGATGATGGCTATTTGGCTGAAGGTCTCGTTGCATTAGCCGAGGCTTTGCGTGTCTATGCAGATATTACGGTGGTTGCTCCTGATAGAAATCGTAGTGCAGCCAGTAATTCTCTAACACTGGAGATGCCTTTACGTGCCCATACTATGGATAATGGCTTTATTAAAGTGGATGGTACGCCGACCGATTGTGTTCACTTAGCAATTACTGGATTGCTAGATCATGAACCTGATATGATCTTTGCCGGTATCAATCATGGTGCAAATCTAGGTGATGATGTGCTTTATTCAGGTACCGTTGCAGCAGCTACTGAGGGACGGTTTTTAGGTTTACCTGCTGTTGCCATTTCTTTAGTAGGATCTAATCCCAGTCATTTTGAAACTGCTGCACATGTAGCGGTGACTTTATTAAAACAACTCATTAATAATCCTTTGCCTAAAGATACTATTCTTAATGTCAATGTGCCAGATGTAACTATTAGCGCTTTAAAGGGCTATCAAGCGACACGTCTTGGCCTCAGGCATAAATCTGAGGCGGTTATTAAAAGTGCAGATCCACGCGGACGCTCAATATACTGGGTAGGACCTCCTGGTGGTGAGCAAGATGCGGGCATGGGTACAGACTTTTATGCCATTAATGAGGGTTATGTGTCGGTGACGCCCTTACAGATAGATTTAACGTGGTATGCTAGAATTGAAGCCTTAGCATCATGGTTGCCTAAGCAGGAGACTCTATGAGTATTTGCCTGCAGGGCATTGGTATGACATCGCTAAGAACGCGTGAGCGCATGATTAAGCGATTAGCTGAGCAGGGTATTACCAATAATAGATTATTGGAAATTATGCGTGACACCCCTAGGCATATTTTTATGGATGAAGCCTTATCAAGTAGAGCGTATGAAGATACCGCCTTGCCGATTGGTTATAATCAAACTATTTCTCAGCCTTACATTGTGGCTAAGATGACTGAGGTATTGCTAGGTAAAGTAGGGCATTTAAAAAAAGTGCTCGAAATTGGTACTGGTTGTGGCTATCAGACCGCTATTCTTGCCCAGTTAGTCGATCATGTTTATTCGGTTGAAAGAATTTTACCTTTACAAAGAAAGGCAAAGCACCATATCGGCGAGTTGAGATTTAAGAATATTAGTTATATGCATGGTGATGGCACTCTGGGTTGGCTGGATTACGCACCGTATGATGGTATTTTAGTTTCTGCAGCACCCGCAGAGATCCCTTCTCAGCTATTAGCGCAGCTGGCTATAGGAGGTGTCATGGTTATACCTACCGGTAGTAGTGGTATGCAGGTTTTGCAACGCATTACGCGAACACCTAGCGGTTATGAGAAAGAAAACTTGGAACCCGTCACTTTTGTTCCTTTCTTGTCAGGAACAGAGTAACTTTTGCTATCAATTAAAAAATAATCTAGCGCTAGCTTCGGGGTTTGAAGCAAAATAATTATGTAAATACGTGGCGGTCAGGTTTTTTTGCCGGAATATGGCTTCTCCTGCTGAAGTATTATATAAGCGCTGCCCATAAGCTATCGGCTCCAAAGATGACGTAATGCTAGAATGATGAAAAGTATGGCCGCGCAATAGTCCTTCTGGTAAGGGTGCTGATTGATAACCTAAGCCTTGTAATCGACTTTTCATGATAGCTTGACCTGGTATAAGACCGACCATCTCTGCACATTCCCCTTTTTGATTAATTATCGATGTCAGTAAATACAAGAGTCCTCCGCATTCAGCATAGATAGATTTATGCTCTTGAAAATGCTGACGTAGCGCAGACTTCATCATCAGATTATTTTGTAAGGTAGAGAGATATAATTCTGGGTAGCCTCCGGGAAAATATAAGCTGTCAACATCAGGTAATACAGTATCTGTCAGGGGAGAAAAATACACTAAGCTCGCTCCCATAGCCTTTAAAAGTTTTAGGTTAGCCGGATAGATAAAAGAGAATGCGCTATCTCGAGCAATGCCTATCTGGATACCTGATAATAAATTAGGTAGGTTTATGGAAGTTGTTTTTGTAAAGTTGATGGCTGGAGGCAAGAAGGCTAAATCAGTCATGGCAATGGCTTCTGCCGCTGCTGAAATACGGGTTTCAAGGTCAGTGATTTCAGCAGCTTGTACTAGACCTAAATGCCTTTCTGGTAATACAAATTGTGAGTCGCGCGATATTCCGCCTAAATAACGAATGTTTGCTGGCATTCCCTGTTTAAGCATTTCTGTATGGCGAACACTGGCAACGTTATTAGCTAACACACCATAAAAATTGATCTGTTTGCGAAAGCTACAAAGACCTAGTGCAATAGCTCCTAGAGTTTGCGCTGTGCCCGAAGCATTTACAACAGCCATTACGGGTATTGAAAATTGCTCGGCAATATCAGCGCTACACGGATCACCGTCAAATAAACCCATGACGCCCTCAATCAGAATCAAATCAGCTTCCAAAGACGCTTCATATAAGAGGCGCTGACATTCTTCATGACCCATTAGCCATAAATCTAATTGATAGACT
>CAIVGC010000071.1 GCA_903905335.1 uncultured Methylococcaceae bacterium | reverse complement strand
GCTAGAACATTAAGTTAATGATTTGGCCTTGTGTGGGCGCGAATTTATTCGCGCATTTATCGCCCAGTGCGCGAATAAGTTCACGTCCACAACGTTTAATCATAACTATTTTTCAGTTTAACTTAATGGCAGTGACGCCAGAACCCAGGAATGATGGGGGTTCTCTTACTGCGCTGCTGCTTTACCCGAAGTCCAGTCGGATAATTTATTCGCCATCAGTTCAGCCCAATGATTAATTGCATTTTCTGCATCGCCCCACTGCCACTGAAAACCGGTCGTAAACGAACCACCGCCGATACGCTTATCCACGGCCAATACGAGTACTTTTCCCGACACCGAATCGGTTATCTTGGCTTCAGCCTGTGCCGCACCGACGAACGGCATGGTGCCGGTTGCCAGATATTTGAGATTAGCCAGCATATGCGCCTGCGGAACTATCATCGAAATGCTGTGCAGCACTGGCGTGGCTCCCTCGGCATCAATCAAGGCAACATTCAGCTTCATGACGCCAGGGCCCGGTTGATTGACGATTTTAAATTTCTGCCCGAGCTGCTCTTTAAGTTGTTGAGAGAAATAGTTCACCAGCATCTGCTGATCAGCGGCAGAAATCTTTGTGGCGTCTCCGCCCCAGAAAGTCACGGA
This sequence comes from uncultured Methylococcaceae bacterium, assembly GCA_903905335.1. GTDB lineage: Bacteria > Pseudomonadota > Gammaproteobacteria > Methylococcales > Methylomonadaceae > Methylobacter_C. The sequence continues at coordinate 6,010 of CAIVGC010000071.1, read as the reverse complement.
ATCGATCAGGACTTTATTGTACGAGCGGCCGGACTGACATAATGCAAGCCCGTCTGATCCTTTCCGCCGATAGTGATTAGAGAACAGTCGCCGCCAATAAACGCGCAGTTTACGTCAGCCTGGTTAACTGAGGCTTTCTGCGTAGTGGTACAGGCAGTCAATAGCAACAGGGTTTTAGTTTGATGATTTTTCATATTTACCTTTTGAATATTAAAAACTGCGTGGATAGATAAAAGGTGGGCAAAAAAGCTTTGCCCACCCTACAACTGCTTACTTGGTTGGTGGTGTCTGCAATTGTTCCAGCACCTGATCAATACTAAAACTCGCTGCTTTTTGACGTGGTGGAAAATCCTTGAACGATGCTAAAAAATGACCAACATGGGCTTGTGCTGGCATGAGTGTGAACGCATGATCAAGAAGCCAGTCATAATAAGTGTTTGAGGTAATGTCAGCCCGCTCATAAGGGTCTGTGCGTAAATTGAATATTTTAGGAATGCGTAGCGCAGTGAACGGCTCAGCCCATAACCTCAAAGTACCCTGTGCACGTTGCTCCATAAATACGAATTTCCAATTATCATAGCGAAGTCCAGTTAAATTTCCATCGTCAGAAAAGTAAAAGAAATCTTCGCGTGCGCTTTTAGGTTCTTGACCTGTCAAATAGGGAAGTTGATTGTAACCATCCAAATGCACTTTGTAGGTAGTTTTACCCGCTTTGTAGCCCTTGAGCAGTTTTTCCTTAACATCAGGAACACCCGCAGCCGCTAACAAAGTAGGCGCCCAGTCCAGATGTGAAACAATATCATTGGATACCGTGTTAGGTTTGATATGCCCCGGCCAGCGAACCATTGCGGGAACGCGGTAAGCACCCTCCCAGTTGGTGTTTTTCTCGCTGCGGAAAGGCGTCATACCGGCATCTGGCCAGGAGTTCATGTGCGGGCCATTATCGGTGCTGTACATAACGATGGTGTTGTCGCTAATACCCAGTTGGTCGATTTTATCCAGTACGGTACCGACGTTTTTGTCATGATCGATCATCGCATCGTGGTACGGGCTTTGCCAACGTCCTGCCTGACCTAAGCTTTCAGGTTTGGTATGAGTACGAAAGTGCATATGGGTAAAATTCACCCAGGCAAAAACCGGTTTGCCAGCTTTGACTTGCTTCTCGATAAACTCAGCAGCGCGGGCGGCGGTATCGTCATCGATAGTTTCCATACGCTTTTTGGTCAGCGGGCCGGTGTCTTCGATTTTTTGTGTTCCGTCTGGATTAGCCCAGCTATGCAGCACGCCGCGTGGACCAAATTTTTTGTGGAAGCCGGGAAATTCTGCTTCTTTGGGATAATCCGGCAGTTCCGGCTCTTCCTCAGCGTTTAAATGATACAGATTGCCGTAGAACTCATCGAAACCGTGCATGGTGGGTAAATATTCGTCTTTATCACCTAAGTGATTTTTACCGAATTGTCCTGTTGCGTAGCCTTGGGCTTTCAGCAACTCGGCAATGGTCACATCCTCTTTTTTGAGTCCCAAATCGGCACCCGGTAGCCCCACTTTGCTAAGCCCCGTGCGAAATACGCTCTGACCTGTGATAAAAGCGGAGCGACCTGCAGTACAACTCTGCTCGGCGTAGTAGTCGGTAAAAAGAACACCTTCGTTGGCAACGCGATCAATGTTGGGTGTCTTATAGCCCATCACCCCTTTAGAATACGCGCTGACATTGCTTTGGCCGATGTCATCACCCCAAATAATAACGATGTTGGGTTTTTTATCCTCCGCCTGCGCGGAGAACGTCGCCGCGCAGGCGCTCAGCGCTATAAGCGCGACCGCCGCCGGGCGTTGTACCAAGTTTCTTGTAATCAAGGCTTTTCTCCTGTCATGGTTGATCCGTAAATGGATGCTTGCGTTAATGCCAAATGCTCTTAAGGTTTGAGCTATTGGACTTTAGGCCTAGTTCGTTTTAAAAAATCGAAAGGTTCTATGCGAGTTAGGTAGTTTAATGAATCCAAAAGTAACTTTTCACCTCCCCCTTTGTAAAAGGGGGAGCTAGGGGGATTTATTTGAATAATCTCCCCTAACCCCAATGACGGCAAGCCGTGCAGACCGGCGGCCATCCCCGGCAGCACATCCCGTTCATCCACATTCGTGGGGTAAAAGTGTAGCCACAGATGATGCCTTCGAAACTGATCAGCACATGCCCTTCAAAGCCATAATATTTCTCATCTTTCGCGGCGCAATAGCTAAATCCTGCTTCACCCTTAAAACAACGACTGCCGGATGCTCGAGCATACTTGCCGACCGGCATCGAAAAGCCGTCAACCAAGTGGATCGTATCCTCCAGCGCCCCTAGTTGCCACGCGATGTGATCCTGTATGCGCCTTTTCAGATCCCATAAATTGGCGCTTTGCTTGGCAAAATTGGCACGCGACTCCAAGTGAGGAAACCAGTCATGCCAATGATTACGAAAATAGCGCTAGATACCTTTGTCTTTGTCTTGGTCTTTGCCCATGAATTCACCTACGATCTCCATCGTAATGACTTCGGCATCGCTCAGTTTGGGCATAAAACTTCGACTTCTTAGCGCTTGGTCGACGATTGTTCGGCAAGTATCTTCTACACAGCAATAAACATAAATGATAAAGTCTTCTACTGACATGGCTCTTCTCCTTCATAAAGTTGCTTTTTGGTAGAACAACTTTACTGGAGTCGCGGCCTTGTCTTCAACCCATTTAAAGTTAAGCATCGCGTTTAAAATGCCCAATTTTGATCATAAGTTATACTAATTCAAAAAAACACAATACGTATAAATACCTATAAGCACTAACTAAAAAAATAAGTTGCTTTGGTATTCCAAACCGGTTCTGGTTATTAAAATGTAAACAACGCATCAAGATTAACGTTCACTCAAGACTGTTAATGGCCAATTAAACTGAGCCAGTAATAGAAAATTGCCGAACTTAATTCTGCAATATTCATTGCTCTAAAGCAGCCTGTCGCGTCCGTCGGCTATTGGCCGACTACAGTCAATCAGTTGGATTTCAGTATACTGAATCAGCAGAAAAAAGTTGTTAGCAAGTTGTTATATTTTTGTTAGCACTCCTCAATAAATCGGATCTTGTAATTACGCACTACAGAAATATTTAAATGTCGGGTAACGACCTCGGTCGATTTGCTGCTTAATACGGTTATTTTTAATAGCTGGCATGATCAAGTTATTGATAGGGCTCTGTAATGACCTTAATTCTACCAAAATATAATTTTATTATTGGCCTATCTAATTGTAACCTATAGATTAATTACATTTGCAGTAGCAGTAGCAGTATTAACCTATTTGCCTTATGCTCAGAAAGCGGTCGTTATATTGTGGGCTTTGGTCAGGCCTACGCGATTTATATCGAAGAGGGTAACGTCTCACCGCTTAATAAAAAGAACCTTAGATTCGCTACATTAGCAGTGGTAATAATGGAAGTGGACATTTCACTGTTAAAATCCCTTACCCCACCGATACACCCAGCCGACGCCGACCGTATCGAAAGAACTTCCGGTACGACTATATATACCGGTGGTGCCGTATAACTTGATAGATTGATAGCGGGTAATGGGTAACGACAAAGTGCCGCCGACACGCCAATTTTCCTGGGATTCACCAGCGGTTTTGCCATCTTTGGTAGTGGCGCCACCGGTGTAGTAATTGGCGTCGAAAGAAGCCCAAGCGCCCGGACGTAAATTGTATTCGAGATGCCCCTGAAAAGTATAAAGGGGGGCCTGCTGCAAACTTTTACCTAAATAGGGTTCGTTATTATCCGTGTAAAAATAAGTGCCTACAGCCATTTCCGTGGTCACCGGCCCCCACGCCTTGGAAACACCAAGCTCTGGTTTGAAAGCCCAGCGATTGTTACCGATGTTGACCAGCTTATCAGGATCATATTGACCGCCTTGTGCTTGTACCGCCAGACTGACTCCCACGATCAAGTTTTGCTTATAAGCGGCAAACTCTTTGGCTGACAGAGCTGGTGCGCCATAGAGATTTACATAAAAACGGGCCATGGGGTCGGCAAAGCCACCGACATCCCGTGCACGAGTTTGTCCAAGCACTTCGGCTGTGCCAGAGAGTGAAACTCCGGGTAGGATAAAGTCGACCTTTCCCGACTTGCCAAAAATATCCAGCGAACGAGAATAAGCCAGAATGGCGCTGTGAGTCGCCAATTCGCCGTTCTTGATGGGTACGGAAGGTGAGAAAGAGACGTTACCCGTGGTATAAGCGTATCCGATAACCAGAAAATTCAGGCCTACTGGAATATTGGAATAGGATCGTGGATCGCTATCGGATGCATGCGCCAAGCTGCATACCGATGATAACATTGCCAGCTTAGCAATCAGATGCAGTATTCGTTTAATGTTAGCATTGAGCATGAGCTATAAGAAGGCAGGTTATTTGTGTCAATCTGTGGTTTTTAACAGGACTCGTTTTCACCCAAACTCAAGGGTTTTTGATCCATGTCACACCATGTCTTTCGTTTCATTACTTCCCGACTCGAGGGAGGCGCAACCCGAGAGCAAGAAACCGATAAGGCAAAGCGGCACAAAAAAAAGCACCGATCTTTTCATACTCTTACAAGTGTTTTCAATTTTTTGGCCACCAACTTAACACGGGGCAGTTTTCAAAAACAATGGGTTATGAATAACACGCTTTCTACTCTTTCTGGGAAAAGGAAGTTCGCCCATCTCAGTCATTAACCATGAAAACAGGTCAGGAAATTTTCGATCAAATAAACGCATCGCTGCGGTGGTTCCATCAAGGCGTTTAATCCCATAATTATGAATCACTGTTAATGCTCGAAGACGTTTTTCCGTCAAGCCTCGGCCATTGTGTTACATCTGCGATAAAAAACCATTACGCCCTTCAACCGCTGAGGAGCTCCGATGAAATTTTCTGGTCATCCACTCTGCCCAAGCCAGCCAACGTTCCAACTCGCTTTCAGACAATGTAGCGCTAAATGCATCAGTCTGTAAGGCATGAACCGCACGTTGCCAAGCTTGCTTGTACTTTTCTCGCTGCTTGGGATTCTTGGTTTTCTGCCATTGCTGATGCCAGTAAATGACCGGCAATAACGTGTGCGTGAGCCAGTGTTGCGTAACATCATCAATGGCTAAGTCAGTTAAGATCTCTGCGACCCAAAGCCACCAAAACTTAATATTCATGGCCAAGTCTTGGAATTGGTTACGAAATTTTCTCATGATCTGTTTCGGATCAGCTATGTTTTGCGATTTGGCTATTTTTTCAAAAGCGTGTGCTCGTTGCTCTAATCCTGAAATGACAGTTTCAGAATCGTTACAGGTATTATTCAGAATCGAAAACGGATGAATTTCGTCACTAATACCGAGCAGATGTTCATGATAATTCTCTAGTGTTTCTTGACTTTAAGCACAGGCTTGCTGATCAAAAATAGCTCTTTCAAACAAGGCACTATCCTCCGTCATCGATTTTTTTGCTAAGGTTTGCAAGGTCGTTTCATGTTGTTTTTCTGCCTGCGCCTTACATTGACCTAGCTTTGCTCCCAACCATTTACTGACATCATATTGCGCATGAAAAGTATCGGCTCCTGATTAACAGTCGAACCCCGTAACGGCTAGTTTTATCAACGCTTTAGCACGGTCACTTATGGCGTGATTGACATCCAGCCCCAAGGCTTGCAAGCGTGGAGTCGCTTTCCCAATCCAAGTATCAAAGCTACGGTCGTCACTAATATCTTCTAAGATCAAATAACCCGAAGACAAATCCATCGGCACCAAAATCAGAAAGTCGCCGAAAAAAGTTTCGTCTGCCGCTAAGACTGCGTTGTGTGTCTGGGATGACGCTTCATTCTCGCAGCGCTGCTGAAACAAGGGCAATAATTTTTCCATATTATTCATTTGATTGCGCATTGCCGATGCTGAAGTGCCAACATGGGTATCTATACGTATCAACTGAAAAAATGTAGCCAATTTATCGGCACCGACATGACACCCAATGCCAAAG
>CAIVGC010000070.1 GCA_903905335.1 uncultured Methylococcaceae bacterium | reverse complement strand
CTGAAGGTTCTGCGGCTTTATTCTGAGCCTTAACATTGCCTGGCAAACCTGAGCCCGGAATCGCGACTTGAAGTATATCGGTAATGGATTTAAAAATGGTCGTCGGCGTAATCTGATGCTCTGTATTAAATTGGTGCTGCTTTTCACGTCGTCGTTCAGTTTCATCGATGGCTTGCTGCATAGACTTAGTGATTTTATCGCCATACAAAATAGCCTTACCATTGATATTTCTAGCCGCACGTCCTATGGTTTGCACCAAGGACACCACTGAACGTAGAAAGCCTTCTTTATCGGCATCGAGTATCGCCACCAAAGAAACTTCAGGAATATCTAAGCCTTCACGTAACAAGTTGATACCCACTAAGACATCAAACTTGCCTAAGCGTAAATCACGAATAATCTCCACGCGCTCCACGGTATCAATATCCGAATGCAAATACCGCACTTTCACGCCATGTTCTGCTAAGTACTCGGTTAAATCTTCCGACATGCGTTTGGTTAAAGTCGTTACCAAAACCCGCTCTTTAATACTGACACGCAAATGAATTTCCGATAACAAATCATCGACTTGCGTGGAGGCGGGGCGTACTTCAACCACGGGATCTAACAAACCTGTTGGCCTTACCACTTGCTCGGCAAACACACCGGAATGCTCTCGCTCATAAGGGCCGGGCGTAGCCGATACATAAATACGCTGCGGCGATTTAGCCTCAAATTCGGCAAAGGTTAAGGGTCGATTATCGAGTGCTGAAGGCAGCCTAAAGCCGTATTCGACTAGCGTTTCTTTACGTGAGCGATCACCTTTAAACATCGCGCCTATTTGCGGGACTGTGACATGACTTTCGTCAACTATCACCAAAGCATCGTCCGGTAAATAATCAAACATGGTGGGCGGCAACTCGCCTGCCGCTCGACCCGACAAATAACGAGAATAGTTTTCTATGCCTGAGCAATAACCCACTTCTAAGATCATTTCTATATCAAATAAAGTGCGTTGCTCCAAACGCTGCGCTTCTACCAATTTATCTAATGAACGTAATTGTTTGAGGCGCTCTTTAAGTTCTATTTTAATTAACTCAACCGCCGATAATAATTGCTCTCTAGGTGTTACATAATGACTTTTAGGATAAACGGTATAACGCGCTAAGCGTTGTAAGATCTCACCGGTTAAAGGATCAAAGAGCGATAAGCGTTCGATCTCATCATCAAACAACTCGACTCTTAAAGCGGCACTGTCTGATTCAGCAGGGAATATATCAATGACTTCACCACGCACGCGGTAAGTTGCTCGGCGTAATTCTAAATCGTTACGGGTGTATTGCATTTCCGCCAAACGACGCAACAGACTACGCTGATTAATCAAATCACCCTTGACTAAATGCAAGACCATTTGGAAGTAAGATTCTGGTTCGCCCAAACCATAAATAGCTGAAACCGTAGCAACCACTATAGAGTCTGGCCGTTCAATTAAAGCTTTAGTTGCCGACAAACGCATTTGTTCGATATGCTCGTTAATGGCGGCATCTTTATCAATAAAAGTATCCGAGGCCGGCACATAGGCTTCTGGCTGGTAATAGTCGTAATAGGAGACAAAATACTCCACGCTATTTTCTGGAAAAAACTCTTTCATTTCGCCGTATAACTGCGCAGCCAACGTTTTATTGGGCGCCATAATCATTGCAGGGCGCTGCACCTCATTAATTACATTCGCGATAGTAAACGTCTTGCCCGAGCCTGTAACACCCAGCAGCGTTTGATGTACTTCACCATCACTCAAGCCTTCGACTAGTGATCTAATAGCAGTAGGTTGATCCCCTGCGGGCTTAAATTTACTATGCAGTTTAAATGGTTTTTTCACTTAATTTCTCAATAACGTCAGACTCGTAGGGTAGAACAACGTAAAACCCATCGCACAATGATGGGTTTCACTGTATCGGGTCAGAGGAGGCCGCAGACTACGTCTGCCCACAGCACCGTGCAACGGGTCCTCATGCAAGGCGTATCTATTGAGAAACATCAAACCAATGCGCTGGCTTTTGATCGGAGTGTATTTCCTGCAGGGCAATCGCGCTTAAATAACCCTTAGGATGCGAAGCAAATAATCATTTCCCATCCGGTCTTTAGTCGTTTAATCTTAACACCGACCTTAGATATTTTTTCGGCCTTAATCAGATTCAGAGCAATATGCCGAATAATTGCTAAATTTGAAGCACTATGTACTTTTCGAGTTCAATTACTATCTTCATAAAAAACCACATCAAGCACCCAGTGAAGATTGGGCTACCAATTTAAGACGGGACACTAGTTCAATTTTAGACAGGGTTCTCTTAAGAGCAGGCAAAAGGCTAAGGACGAAAGCTTAAACCTCGGATCTGTGCCGCATTATATTGCTAGCCTACTAGGCTTCACCTTTAGCCCTGAGCCTTTCGTCTGCGCTGAAGCTGTCCCGCTTTAAGTTGGTAGCCGAAAGTGATGAATAATAGAAGATGTTGGTTTTGTTATCATTTCAAATAAAAATGCTTAACTAAATACCTATTTGATTTTATTTTCTAGTGTTTTTAAGCGTCATTGCCCTGCTTCTCAGAGGGCAATGACTGGGCTTCCACCAACTAGCTGACTATCATGCCAATCGCACTAAGTTGCTCTACCCATCCAGTTCACATAGCTTTAAAAAGTTGTGTATATCGATGGGAACAATAGCCTAGATTTACACTATGCAATTGTGTTCTTTTAATCTATATGAGCCGTAAAAGCCTTTACTGATTTTTTGTTTCTAACCAGTTATTAACTTCATGTAAATTTTCTTCGCCGATTGAACCAATGGCGTGCATAAAGCGAATGCGGTTTTTAATATAAGTGTATTTAGAGATAGCTAAATCTCTTTTAGCTGAAAATTCATCTTGCTGGGCTTTTATAAGGTCACTAATGGTCACAACACCTAGCCGGTAACCTTTCTCCATAGCTTCCAATGATTTGCCGGTAGATTCTAATACTCTTTGCGAAGCCTTAATACTATGAGTTGCAGCATTGGTGCTTAAAAAAGCATCGCTGGTTTCCTTAGTAATGGCACGCATTGTTGCCTCATTATCATTTTTACTCATTTGCAAACGATAACGTGCCTCGCTCACCTGATTAGAGGTGATGCCACCAGTGAATAATGGCACGTTAACATTAATAGCTGCCGTCTGTACCTCGTAAGGTAATTGCTGACTACTTTGATAACCGGTATTGGTATTGTAGTAATTTAGTTGTAAATCTGCTGTCGGCAAATATTTAGCTTTTTGTGCCGTCACATTGGTTTCAGCAGCGATAATAGCTTTTTGTTTGGCGGAAATGGCTGGATTTTGACTTTGCGCCATTTCTAGCCATTGCTGTAAATTACCTTGTATTTCTATGTAATCAACTTGCGACCTAAGTTTACTGAGTGGTGCAGATTGACTGGTGCCGGTCAATTCCCTTAGAGCTGCTTGGGCGGTAACCAGCTTACTTTCTGAGACAATTTCCGCGGCCTTCAGTTGGTCTAATCTGGCTTCTATAGCATAAAGATCAGTTATTTTTAATAACTGCTTGGCATATTGCTTTTGTATTTGCTCTAATCTCTTTTCTGTAGCTAGTTTTTCAGTTTGAGAAAAGTAAAGCTCATCTTCGGCTTGCAATTCAGTAAAATAACGATCCACCACATCAAACATAAGTTGATTATGTGCTTCAATAGCCTCAGTTGCATATTGATCTTCAACTTTGGTCGCTTGTCGCCAAGCCCAAAATTTACCAAAGTCCATTAGCGATTGACTCAAAGATAAATAATAGCGTGTACCCGGATAATTACTAATAGCATCATGACTTCTCGGATTTGCAAGCGTTCTAGCACCTGATTGGGTATATCTATTATTTGACCAGTTACCTGCAAGAACTATCTGGGGCAGCATTTGTCCGAATGCTTGGCCTTTTTGCGCAGCACCTATCCCGGTCTTTTCTTCAGCACTTCTGGATTTTGGATCAGCTTCTAGGGCTTGCTGGTAAATAAAAAGCAGATCATCGGCTTGCGCGCTATATGCGTAAGTAAGAGCCAGCGTTAATAGTCCGTATTTGAATAGCGTCATAACGTATTAATCTTCTATAAATGAACGGGCAAAGAAATTACTAGCGGGTTGTGCTAAGTATCTAAACAAGGTTCTTTCACCCGTATTGATCAGTACTTCAGCAGGCATACCCGGTAATAATTGTAAGTCGCCTAGATTTTTAAGGCTATCAGGCGTCACTTCAACTTTGGCTAGATAATAAGCATTACCATTACGCTCATCGGTAATACGATCAGGCGACAGACTAATAACCTTGCCTTCCATTTTAGGTGTTTGAGACTGCTTAAAGGCACTAAAACGTATTTCCGCTTGCAAACCTACCGTTACTCTATCAATGTCCATCGGTGACACTTGAGCTTCTATGATGAGCTCAGCACCTTGAGGCACGATATCCAAAATCGGGCGTCCTGGTGTAATCACACCATTTTCGGTATGAGTCGCTAGACCCAAAACCATACCACTGGCAGGCGCCTTGATAATTACTCGATTAAGTTTATCTTGGCTTGCCGCAACCCTTTGCTGAGCATCATTCAGTTGCGCCTGAGCCTCACTGAGCTTACTGGCGACTTCTTCTTGAAATTGTTTTTGTATTTGTAAAATTTGTAATCGCGTTTCACTCATCAGCATTTGATTAGTCGCAATTTCAGCTTCCAATTGCGCAATATCACCGGCTTGTATGGCATGATTACGCTCTAATTCACGTAAGCGCTGTTTATCGGCAAAGCCTTCCGCCAATAGTTCTTTTAAATCCTTCATTTCATCGGCATAAGAACTAACTAATTGCTTTTTACTAGCGATCTGACCTTGCAAGCCATTTATTTTGCTAGCAATTTGGCTGATACGTTGATTAAGCACACCGATTTGACCATCATGTGAGTTTTTATGAGAATTAAATACGTTGGTCTCAGCTATTTTAACTTCTTGAGCCCGAGCATTATTAGGATCATTAAGCAGAGTTGGAAAATCAATTTTTTTCAGCTGATCTCTTTCTGCACTTAACCGTGCGACTTGAGCAGCTAGCGTGATATTTTGGCCCAATGCTATTTCTAATTGTGCCTTAATTTGTGCATCATCCAAAATAATCAGGGGCT
>CAIVGC010000069.1 GCA_903905335.1 uncultured Methylococcaceae bacterium | reverse complement strand
GCCGTAATTTTTTACTCTAGTGTTTGAGTTATTTATTTTTAGCAGAAAATTTGTTTTGTTATTTGGATGCGCTGCAGACTAACTTTAAGTCATGTAGGTTTATATTTTTAAATTGCATCGTTTCAAAAAGAAATTTCTTGCTGATTTTGGCGTTCATTAGAAAACAAAATCGTTTTGATTTCTTACGGCGAGGGTTAACTAGGCAATAAAATTTTTTTGTTTCCTTATTATTGATTTAAATTGTAAATCAAAAACTTTTTGTGCCCTATTTTGAGTCTACATTTTGATGTGAAGCGTTAAAGTTAGGCCGCAAAAACAGCTTGTTGTTCACTTTTTTCTAATGATGGCAAGGATTATGGTCGTGTGATGAATATTTTTAATTTATTTATCAAAGTCTTATATGAATATGCTAGGCAATGATAAATACTGATCGCCTGTCTTACTTCATTTAATCGTCGGTATTTTAGGGAATGTGTATGAAATTATAAAATCAGGTAACATCCAATTCCGGTCACATGTCAGTCTCTAAGTGTGTTGATATTTTAGATGCAACTTGCAAGCCACGGATGTTGCAGGTTGCCCAGCTTATTCAGGTTTATTGTTATTTAAGATGCTAATGGTAGCTATTTGGAATGGTGGGCTAAGTGATGAGCCAATTCAGGATATGGCAAATTCATACCTTTATATTATGCGAATTCTTGAATTAGACTTAGAAGACGATGTGCCTGACCATTACAATTGTTAACGGTTCAATCATAGCTGGATAGAGTCGTTTTTTTGATAAAACGACATATAGAATCCAGAATCAATTTAGGCTGTAGTTTAATCAAAAAATGGCTGCTAAGCTTAGCTCATATCGTATTACAAATAACATTACCAATGTTATTCAATATAGAAGCTATCTGTGACGAATGGAGCTACATACCCAGGGTTACCAAAGATTGAGGGAGTAAAGGTTACAGGGCCAAGTACTTCGCCATCACTAGCCCGTACACCAACAAAGGTTGACTGAAAAGCCGGTAAGCTGACCGTATCCACCTCAATCCCGCCAACCTTAACTGTAACCGAGTCGGTAAAAACCCCGCCCGCCATGTTGGTGGTTGCTAGGAACACGCCAAACTCCTTAGTTGGCTTAGTAAAACTAACATTAACAGGGTAAGTGGGTGACAAGGTGGTTTGTGTAACTACAAAGTTGGACACACCGGTAGCCTTAAGACCATCAACCTTTGGCGCTTTAGAGATTCCATAGAATGACGATGAGACGTTGTTGTAAGTCCAGAGCCCATTAAAAACTGCAGGAGCATGGGTCAGTGCGGCGTTTGTATCTGCCAGCACAATATATTCCTCACCAGGAAACTGTGCCTTAGCCTCAGCCAGCGTGGTCTTGAGTTTTTTATTGTCAACCACCACAGGCGTATGATGTTGGGTCGATGAGCTAGGCGTATATACAATATAAGGTGCGGCATAAAGAGGGGTTGATAGTAGCGTTAGAGCGACAAATATTGTTTTCATGGTTTTTCTCTTTGTTCAATTAGTAAGTGGATTATTGGAAAGCCAGTTTCATTAAATTTAATCGAGTACTTTGTGCTCTTAGAAAGTAAATTCCCGCTAGTACCGTTAAAGTTCAATCAGTGATGAGAAAAATTTAATACTGTTTAGAACTAAGGGCTTCCAAGGTCATTAATCCTTGGAAGCCATCAACAGTTTGACTTTATTTTGAGAAGTTTGCCTGTATCGAGACGCTGGTGTTTCCTGCAACAGTGCAGGTATTGCCAGTACATGCACCTGACCAGTTTACAAAGAAGAAGCCAGCATCGGGTGTTGCAGTCAATGTAAAGGTTTTTCCGGTCAGACGGGTAGAACAAATATTACCGCAAGAAATGCCTGCCGGGTTGCTGCTTATGACGCCTTTACCACCCGAGGTTTTTACTGAAAGTGTCGCGCCGACGGCACCCGTAACGACGCTACTGGCAGTATCAGCTTTAAATGTCGCGGTGACATTAATAGCATCAGTAACGGTGACGTTACAGGTCAGCACAGCGCCTGCGCAAGCCCCGGTCCAGCCAGTAAAGGGATTTTTGCTTCCAGCTTTGGCGGTTAGCGTAACGATCGAGCCTAATGCATAAGGCGAAGCGCAATTATTACCGCAGCTGATAATTTTGTCTGCTGAGGCAACAGTGCCATTGCCAACAATGGCAACCGTCAACGACGGAACTACGATGTTCACGGCGGCCATTTGCGCGGCAAGCATGTCACCTACCTCATCAATCATAGGTGCATTGCAACTGCCGGGAAGGTTGTTTAGGTCGTTGGGGTCGCCTGCACAACTGGCTTCATGAGTGATGTTGTCATATAAGCCGGTATAGGCATAACTTTCATAGCGCCGAATGACTGCTTTTGAATCAATTTTTGGGGTGCCTTGATTAACCAGCTTGCCGCGTTGCCTATGGTTTCCATCGGGCGGTGGACTTTGCTGCATCAGCTTCCAGTTGGTTTCAACCTGGGCAGCATCCTGCGGTACCAGCGTATTGGTCGTACCATCGGGGTTGTTGGAGGTCAGTTCACTCAGCTTGACCTCACGGTTCAACTCGGTTTTGAACACTTTCATCCATACTGCATCGCCATATTGTGGCACTGTTAATGGTCGCGGAAGCGGTAAATCGACTTCTGCCACCAACACGGGCGGCGCAGTTGGTTGAGTGACTGGAAGTGCTTGGAAATAATAAGTTGGGGTCGCGACCATGATCGAATTTTGTGAGCTCACTAGCTGACCCGGATTATTAGCATCGGCGCCCATCCAACGATAGGTCGTCTGATGGGCGCTATTCATGGCGGTATAGTTCAAATGAACACCGAAGTGATCACAGCCTGCATTTAAGTAAGCTGTCGCTGAGGGATAGCCCATGTAACAGGTTCCTTGCCAACTAATTCCGGGTGTCTTTGGTACGGTCTTTGAAACGAACTGCTTTGCAGCTGAATCATAAGCACTCTGGTAACGTACATAAACCCCCCCTGCATACGGTACAACCAATGGATCACCGTATTTGTTGCCCGTCCATGAGGGTGCTAAGTCTGCGGCAGTAATACCTTCAATCTGAACTTCAAAGCCATAGACATCCTGCCCTTCGAAGTTGACCGCATCAAAATTACCGAGTCCTCCGGCGATGTAAGGCACTGCCTGCACTGCGGGTGTTGCTGCAAACAAGGCGAGCGACAGTAGTGCACCGCAAGCCAGCTTATCGCCCCTTGTTTTTTGCTGTTTCTTAGTTGTTTTCATGTGATGTTCCTCTGGCTAATTTTCTGGTTCTGGACGGGCATTTAATATTCTGTATTGTCCATAATGTCTATTCCCGAACAGCGGAATATAGTTCAATCGTTAATGAAAAATATTTTAAGCCGTTAAACCTTAAGGTTTTAAAGGGGATTTGATGCAGGCCCGATAAAAGCCAGCGCTATGGGAAGACTGATTAGACTGAATAACAACTATAAAGTACTGAATTTATTAAACGACATAACAGCTACAAATTTAATACGTGGCAAGTTTGAGTGTAGGCTCCGCCGGCACTCAATGTCGCTTGAGTTAATATCGTTTATTCATCGCCGGAGTCTATACTGGAAATTAGTTTTTATCTTCCCGTTTGGCTGCGGTCATGGCCAGATCAATGAGTTTTGCGGTCAATAGATGCGAATCATTGTCCAAAAGCCGCTTAATATCAGCTGTGTGCCACACAGGATGCAGTTGTAATAGCAATGCCACCACACCGGCCACATGCGGGGTAGAGAAAGAACTTCCGGTCATGAAATCATAGGCTTGGTGCGGCACCGTAGTCAGGATATCCTGACCGGGCGCAATTATTTCCGAATTATTGGCTACACCACTTTGCCCAACGGCGATTACGCCAGGAATACTGCCAGGGAAACCACCGACATGATCTTTGCGCGGCACTGCAGCAATGACGATGATCCCTTTTGCTAGGGCTTTCTCAATTAATTGCTGGAGTAAGGGATCATCGGGACCGCTAAGGCTGAGATTAACAATTCGACTATCCATGCGGATGGCTTGATTAAGCGCCAGTGCTAGGGTGAAGCTGTTACAACGCGCAGCCAGTGAGCCGGGCTTAACCGGCCAACAGGCGCGAAAAGCCAGGATTTCTGCTCCCGGTGCAATGCCTGCGATGCCGATACCGTTGTCAGGTAGCGCCGACAATACGCCCGCCACCGCAGTGCCATGTTTGTCGGCCAAGTTATGATCGTCGGGTTCCGGAGCCAGGTTTTCAAAATAACTGATTTGGCCTTTCAGGTCAGGGTGATCAAGATCAACGCCGGTATCAATTAATGCAATGCGGATACCTTGCCCGGTGCTGCTTTTGTGTAACTCCTGTATACCTAATGATTGAAATCCGGTTTGTAATTTCAAATACGGATCGCTGTTGGATTTGACCGCCGACTGTTGCTCGCCCAACACATCGAAGCTGTGCATTTTCTGCACTAAAGAAACAGACTGTTCTTTTTGCAAAGCTGTTATCACTTCCTGTAAAGCGAGTGTTTCGGGAACCTCGTAAACAACGCAACTGACCCCCAACTCGGTAACCGGCCACTGTGCGACCCAATGCAATTGATGCCGCTCGGCCAGTTGATGGCCCATGCGCTCGCTCCAGAAAGAATTATTATATTGTCCACGGAGTTGGTAATTGTCTTGGGCATTGCCTGATAATTCTCGGTTGATACTCCGGTCAACAAATGTCACTAGCAGCCGCCTCTCCTCTGCATTTTGACTATCGCCCAAGTGCGAATAATCTGTTTTATTGGCGCATCCGCATAGTTGGACAACCAGCAAAACCAGTAGCATAAATTTCATGGCTGCATGACAGGTTCGACCAGCAGCACATCTGAGCGACTGCGCAATAAGGCGATAGCCTCCTCAAGCGTGGGACTGCCATCGCTGTCCAGTGTTACCGTGAAAGCGCCTACGCTGTTAGGATTGTCCAGTTGTTTGCCGTGAATAGTTGCCAAAATCGCGGTAACTTCAGTGCCGGTC
>CAIVGC010000068.1 GCA_903905335.1 uncultured Methylococcaceae bacterium | reverse complement strand
TGTTCAATTTCTGCTTGCGTTAAGCCATGATTTCTATTGGGGCTTAATAAACATTGTTTGGTGGTTAAGATTGTATCGATGCCATCACTGTCTATACTTCCGCCTTCTAAAATAAAATCAATATCTTTATGAACTTTACCTTTAAACGGTTTGACGTTTAACAACTTGTGATTAAGTATATTGTCGCGTTGATGCTGGTATTCTTCGCCCCAACCATTAAACAAAAAATTAAGGTGAGAAATGACACCGGCTTGTGCAACACTTAAAAAAACAGTATCTCTTACCCAGATATCATTCACAGGGGCAAAGATAAAGTTTATATCTTCATGATTACCAATTAACTTTTGAATATGCTGCTGATGATTGTCGTCATGACAAACAATGATGAGTGGTTGATATTGTGTAATCGTATCGGCAATCACGCTGTAAGTTTGCTCTACAGCATTTAAATGATGGCCAAAATCACCGCTTTTATGAGGCCAAGCGATTAATATGGCAGATTGTTTTTCCCATTCGGCTGGAAATCGAGTCATTGTATATTCCTTTGATTAATGATTTACAAATAATCCATAAAGCTCAAAACTACCAACGGGTAATCAATACAGGCTTAACTGACCATTACGACAAACACAACGTCAATGGCTAAAGCTCATATAACCCGCAAAAATAAATAGCCGTGATCTTCATGATGCATCACAACATGGGGCATTAAGACTGTTTTACTCCTAGACTTAACATTTCTTGGGCGTGGGCCAGCGTGTTGGCAGTCATGGTAACACCACCGAGCATTCTGGCAATTTCTTCAACACGTTCTTCCTTTTGCAATAACCTAACTTGAGAAGAGGTGATATCGGATTTATTGTTTTTTTCTACATATAAATGATGATGCGCCTGTGCCGCCACCTGTGGTAAATGAGTGACACACATCACTTGTCGATATTGACTTAAACTGCGCAATTTTTGACCAACAATTTCAGCAACCCCACCGCCTATACCGGAATCTACTTCATCGAATATGAGTGTAGGTGTAGTTTTGTCATTAGCAGTAGTAACCTGTATTGCTAAACTAATACGTGACAATTCACCGCCTGAAGCCACTTTAGCCAAGGGCTTAGCAGGCAGACCAGGATTAGCACTGACTAGAAATTCGATTTTATCCTTACCATTAAGTTTAGGTGTAGTCGCATCAAGACCACTGATAGCGACCAAAAATTCGCCTTGCGGCATACCCAGTTCTTTTATCATCACCGAAATCTGGCTTTGTAATTTCTGCGCGGCTACGTGTCGTTGTTCTGATAATTGCGTACTGAGTTGTTGATATTGCAGCTCTAATGCCACTGTTTCTGTCGTTAAGCCGGCAATGCGCTCACCGCTATGGGTTATATTATCTAACTCAGTATTTATTTTATTAACGACATCAAGCAGCTGATCCGGCGTAACATGATGTTTGCGACTCAAATTTTGAATCACGCCAATTTGATTCTCGAGCTGCTCCAACTGCTGAGGATCGGCTTCTTGGGATTCCAAAAAGCGCCGTAATTGTAAGGCAGCTTCTTCGGTTAAAATCTGAGCTTCTGACAATAACGCACAGATGTCATTTAATTCTGGGGCATAACGGGCAATGTGATTTAATTCGGAGGCGCTATGACTCAGCATTTGATTAACC
>CAIVGC010000067.1 GCA_903905335.1 uncultured Methylococcaceae bacterium | reverse complement strand
TTTGCCTTTTGCCCTTCGCCCTTCGCCCTTCGCCTTTCGTCCTTTGTCTGTGCTTAGAAGAGCCCTGTTTAAAAGTGAACGATTAAGCTAGTGTCCCGTCTTAAATGGGTAGCCAATTTTTGTAACTACAGGAACTGCGACAATATGCCACATTTCTTTTATTTATTGATATCGGTAATATAACAGCAACTCTTGAGATGCAAACTTCCTCCACGGAAATCAGAGCGTTATATTCTTCTCTTCAATGCGGCTACCTAGCCGCATTTTTTTTGCCTGTTGATTAATTAACTAACGGCAATATGAAATGGTATTTTTGTGAATAAGCTCAGTAAATCAATAAAGTATCCAGTGTAGTGAATGTTTTTAACTGATGAGCAGTCATCGTTTTTAACAAATCTTGCTTTACACATCTATCACTTTTTCACTATCTCTTCTTTGCCTCAGAATATAGGCTTATTTTTTACTCACAATTCATTTTCAACACACTTCGTATATTTCATTGCTAAAATAAAATGAAAGTAATAATATAGCGATTCACTACCATAGTGAATCAAAATTATTAACTGGAAGTTACTCATGAAAAAATCAAGCATTCTATTGATCTTTTTAGCTTTAACCCTTGGATGCTCTGCTTCTTTGGCTCAAGAAGCCATTCAGGAAAGTATGCATCATTATATTAGAAGTACCGACATCTCCAGCCCACCGACATTTAACAAAGTCAATGGATTGAAGACAGTATTTACCGTCTATGCATTAATAATTAGTATTTATGCGCTTTATTGGTTTAAACAAAAAACATAATCATTTTTAAATCAATCTAGTAATTAAAAGCGTACCAGATTAAAACAATCAATCTACCCTTTACTCAGGAGTTCAGATGCCCATAACAAATATTAATTGAATCTTACATAAGAATAAGCGAGTCAATGCTCGTTATATCGACTATTATTTTAAAAAAAGGTATAGGAAATGGACAACGATACTCAAACAAAAGATAAATTTTGGCTATATGTTGGCGGCACAATATTAATGTTGTTGCTAGTGATTGCAATGGTTAAAAAAAGTGAACAGGAAAAGTTTTCACCGATAAAACAACAACTAGAAGAAGAAAAGGCACTTATGAATATTCGGGTTTTAAACTAATCAATTCAACTTAATGACGAAGTAGGAAACAATATGAAAATCACTTCAATATGTCTGTGGCTAGTGTTATTTTTTTTCTCAAAAACCTTAATTGCCTCGGAATTTATTTATCGCGACCTTATGGCCAACACACTTCCTTCAGTAGGATGTGAAGCAAAAGATGCGGCCATAGCTACGGCATCAAAACCTTATAATATTTCAAGATATACTAAACTATTTTGTCAGTCGCAGGGCTATGGCTGGCATGTTGAACAAGTAAAAGATATGGGTAAATCAGTTTGTACGCAATGCGGTGCTGATCAAGGTAAAAATCAATGTCATCTGGAAGACATCGTTGTCACTTGTAAACGTATAAAACCGGGTTCAGTTGGTATGTTACCTGGAAAAAGTTAAGTGTATAAAAAAAATCTGCTTTCCTACTTATAATGAAATGTCTAATGCATTACTGATTAGTACTTTAACTACAGTTTGTGTTTTTCTATAAGTAGGATTTTTAGCCGTATAATACAAACCGATTATTAAACATTTAACAGCTATGTAATTTTATTGAGGATCTTTATGCCTATTTCAACACTATCTTTGGCTGCACTTTGGCGTTACCCAGTTAAATCGATGATGGGAGAGGAGTTAAACTCCGCTATTATTACCAACAATGGCATATTAGGTGATCGTTCCTATGCTTTGCTAGATTTAGAAACCAATAAAATCGTAAGCGCTAAGAATCCTAAAAAATGGCCGGAAATTTTTTCGTTCCATGCACGTTATATTGAAGTACCTACGTTAGAGAATATCATTCCTCCTGTTTGGATTACGTTACCAGATGGTAACATCATTAGAAGCGATCAGGCTGATGCAGAACAATTACTGTCTCTTGTCTTAAAACGCACCATCAGCCTGAGTAACAAGGCCGAACAACATGCAAGTCTAGAACAATACTGGCCAGAATTTGAGGGTAAAAACACCGAAATCAGCAATGAAGCTATCTCCGGTGCGGCAGATGAAGGTAGTTTTTTTGATTATGCCAGCTTACATATATTAACCACAGCAAGTCTAACAAAGTTACAACAACTTTACCCTGAAGGTCATCTGGAAGCTCGGCGTTTTCGTCCAAACTTAATAATAGCCACTCCTCCTGAGCAAACGGGTTTTGTTGAAAACGATTGGGTAGGTAAAACCCTTAGCATTGGTGACGTAAAACTTCTGATTACAGATCCTTGCCCTCGATGCGTAATGCCTACGCTGGCACAAGGTGATTTAGCAAAAGACGCTAAAATTCTGCGCACTATTGCCGAAAATACAGTACATGTCCCTTTTGCTGATAAAGCACTGCCTTCAGTCGGCGTATATGCAAAAGTAATACAAACAGGTGTCATTAAACGCGGAAGTATTGTAATAATTGAATAGCTCAGGTCTTAATATCTAGCGTAGTCGACAGGTATTTAATGTGTTGTCTACGCTTAGATAGGCGAATTAAGCATCACCTAAGACTATGTTCTTGACATATTTTTTCACTATCGCCTTGACTAAGTTGTTCTTTAGTTAAATCGCAAACAAAGCCCACTGAAGTTTCAGTGAAATATTTACAGGTTTTACAAAGGCCAAATGATTGGGATTTATTCGCTTTTTGAAGTGCATTAAGTGCGTTAATAAAAACATTTTCTTGGTTAATATTTTCATTAAAAATAGCGGATGCTTCGCTGTATAAATCAGCAGGGCTCGCTTTATTCATAAGAGTGTCACCTTCAGCTAAA
>CAIVGC010000066.1 GCA_903905335.1 uncultured Methylococcaceae bacterium | reverse complement strand
TACAAAGTTTAATCGGAGAGCAAGTAGCCTCGATGAAGTAAAACGGAATCGAGGAATTAGATTGAACACCATGCTAATGAACGACCAAGTGACAGTAACATCATAAATTCCACGCATAGGGAATTGTTAATATTTCCAAGCGGTACGTATTTTACAAAAGACATGATTGAAAATTTGGACGCAGGGTTAAAAAGTTTCAGAGCGATTATGAGGGCATTGAATAAGAATGCCTAAGCTGGTTTTTTGTAAACTTGTTATAAAATGAAGCTATATATATTTTTTTTCTTAGGGGTTAGTGCAATGTTGAAAAGTTACGAAGCAATTTATGATCATGGTCGTATTCAATGGCTTTCTGAACCGCCAAAGGTAGAGCACTTTAAAATGTTGGTCGTTGTTGAGCAGTCCGAAACGTCAGTGAGCAGCGAACACAAACAAAAAAGAAGAACGCCACCTCCAGAATTAAAAAACAGTATTCATTATTTGGATGATGCCTTAAAGCCCGTTTTATCAGAAACTGAGTGGGAGGCTTCATTTGAGCGGACAGCCGCTCAATGCGCGGGTGATCCAGAGGCATTTAAATGAAAGAAGATGCTGTCTTACTCTTGGATACTCACATTTGGTTTTGGTGGGTTAGCCAAGATGGTCGTCTTTCGAACCATTTACAAACGTTAATTTCTCAATTTGACGGCAGGGTGTCTGTATCGGCGGCATCTGTATATGAATTGACGGTGCTTGCCATGCGTAAAAGAATTGTTTTAAATCGTGAGTTGGATGACTGGATAGATCGTGCTACGCAAGGTGTTGAGATTGATATTATCGCTATTAATGACACCATTGCTCAAAAAAGCCGGATTACTACCTTATGTGCATGGTGACCCGCTTGATCGGATAATCATTGCCACAGCATTGCACTATTCAACTTTGTTAGTCAGTCTTGATACTAAATTTCTTGGCTATGATGTATTGCAGACCAAGTTGATTAATGAACAAGTAGCCTCGATGAAGTAAAACGGAATCGAAATAAGGGACGCACCGCGTTTATATTTTTAAAGGTGATTAAGCTGAAAGTCCGTAAGCAAGTAGCCTCGATGAAACGCAGAGGAATCGAGGGCGTGGCTAAATCCAAAATGATTTTAAGTTTTAAGGAAATGCCCAACTTTAAGAGCTGGCTTGCAAGCCTGTCCTGCTCGGTGGTTTAGTTAATGCTTATTTGTGCGTGATACTAAAATTTGATACTATTTGGCCATGAAAAGAAAACATCTAAAAACTCTCGAATCAATTTATTCTCGCCCTATATCGGCCAATATTAGCTGGTCTGATATTGAAGTGTTACTTGTGGCTTTGGGGGCTAGAATAGAAGAACGCGAGGGTTCTAGGGTATTGGTGAGGTTATTTGATGAAAGACGTGTCTTTCATCGTCCACATCCATCACCTATGACAGATAAAGGCGCAGTCGCTAGTCTGCGTGAATGGCTAAATGACAATGGAGTAAACCTATGATTAATCAAATGACCATTAACGGCATTAAGGCTGTAATTAGTTATGATTCAGATATTGATTTGTTTCGCGGCGAATTTATTGGATTAAACGGGGGGGCTGACTTTTATGCAAGTGATGCTGAGGGCTTAAGGAGAGAAGGAGAGCTGTCTCTTAAGGTCTTTATGGATGCCTGCAAGGAAGATGGTGTAGATCCCATTAAAGCTTATTCTGGTAAGTTTGTATTACGTATATCTCCCGACGATCATGCGGCAGCTTCTGTTGCTGCTACTGCTTCAGGAAAAAGCCTTAATCAATGGGCTTCTGAAGTAATTAATCAGGCAGCGAATAGGTAAAGTAGCCTCGATGAAGTAAAACGGAATCGAGGAAAAAAGTATTCCGTAATTCCTAGTTTCTGCGTTGCTGCATCGAGACTAATTGACCGCGCTATTAATACTGTTTGACGTTTTGCTTCCCAGTTACCTGGTTTTGGCTTAAATAAGCCCTCACAAAAAGAAATAAGTCCGTAAGTCGCAGGGTGGTTTCGCGACAGCAAACCGCCTCACCCCCGTAAGCTTGAAAACAATCGAACAAAAAAACCTCACGAGGGAGCAGCCAAGTAAGGGTTAGTTTATCGCTGCGTATTTAGTGGATTGCTAGCGCGAATCGACCCTACGCGAATATTGTGTACAGATTAAACCGCCGTAGGGCCGTTGTAACTTATAGCACTTTGAAGAGCTTTAAATGACTGTGTTAAACTTTCGTAAATTATTATTCCAGATGTGGAAACACTATGAATACCATCG
>CAIVGC010000065.1 GCA_903905335.1 uncultured Methylococcaceae bacterium | reverse complement strand
GTCATTGCAAATAAGCAAAAAAAACTTACGAACTGAAAAAATGTGCCCCACTATTAAAAACATTTCTTGGAATTAGTCGGTTATATAGGGATGCCTTTTTCAAATTGGAATAATTAGAGTCTGTCTTTAGTCTTTAAAATATATGATTATCAGCTATATATATTTGATTTTTCAAAAACTTCTTTTTATCTTGTTCACGAATTAAAGATAGCTGTTACCATGAATTTATACAATGATTTGGTGTTAAAATTTGAGAAACCCGACTGGTCTAAGAACCCTGAATTTGGTGTTTTCGATACAATACTTGAGCTTCATCCAGAGATCTATCACATCTTTAAATCTGATATTATTGGAAATGAAGATATTAATGTTTTTGGTCGTAAGGATACACCCACTGTTGAACAGATTGTCAGGGCGGCGATTTATAAAGAGCTAAAAGGTTACGACTACCGCGAGCTTGAATATGCGCAAAGCGATTCCCGGATTTGTGCTACATTTATCAAGCTTGACGAGCGCACTCCTTTTTGTTTCCAGACATTTCAGAAGTACATCTCAAGAATCAAAGAAGACACGCTTCATAAAGTATTGGTGGAGATCGTAAAAATTGCTGTTGATGAAGGCTATGAAGATATAAGCAAGATCAGACAGGACAGCACCGTTGTTAAAAGTAACATTCACTACCCAACCAACAATTCTCTCGTATGGGATTGCATCCACGAGAGCCATCGTTTGCTTAGCCACCTAAAAGATGAGATGAGGACGCTCTCGTTTATCGACTACACCAAATCAGCAAAAAGCACCTATTTCAAGATAAACGTCACTAAATCGAAAGATAAACAAGCCGATCTATTCAGAAAACAGTTGATTACCTTTACTAAAGCAATCAATCAGGTTTCAAATATTGTAAAAAAAAAGTTCGAGGGACTTAGAGCCTATATCCTTGTCTGTGAACTTGAAGAGTTGATTCCAATTATGGAAAAGGTTTACAACATAACCTATCGGAAACAGATTCTGGGAGAGAGCGTACCAAATTGCCAAAAATTGTTCTCAATATACGAACGGCATACCGATATCATCGTTAAAGGTGGACGGGATGTGTTATTCGGACACAAAGTCAATCTGGCTACAGGCAAAAGCAACCTGATTATAGATTGCAATATACCCGAGGGAAACCCATCTGATACTACATTGTTCAAACCTGTCATCGACAGGGTGATAAACAATTACGGGATAACACCCAGGGATTCTTCCACCGATGGCGGATATGGAAGTAAAGAGAATTCAGATCATTGTAAATCAAAGGGTATCGTAAATATTGTTTTCAATAAATTGGTAGGTAGCCTGCAAAACATTGCGTCCAGTCTTAAAATGGAAACCATGTTAAAGAAATGGCGAAGTGGTATTGAAGCAGTAATCTCGAACCTTAAACGGGGCTTTGACTTACGGGTTTGTAACTGGAAAGGATTTAAACATTTTAAGGCGAAAGTTATGTGGAGTGTCCTGGCTTACAACATCAGGGTGCTCACAAATATGACTTTGTACCGAATAGCGGACCTTGCCAGGGAAGTTTGATGGTTTAAACAGAGGTTTTATCGCGCAACTTTAGTTTTCGTACAATATTCTGTATTGTTATGTTTAATATATGAAAAATTTGGGCTCATTCGGAGTAATATTTCATGAAAGGAACCGAAAAAATATCATAGATCCGGAAAGCAATAGAAATTCGCTGAAAAATTTGCTCAAGCGAAAAAAAAGTTTTAAAAATAAATGACTTTAAAGACAGACTCTAATTAAGCTGAAAATTAATGACTATGGGAAATACGATGGAACAAAAACCGATAAGAAAGGTATTGGTCGCCAACCGTGGAGAAATTGCTATCCGGATTATGCGCTCTTG
>CAIVGC010000064.1 GCA_903905335.1 uncultured Methylococcaceae bacterium | reverse complement strand
TGGGCTGAGTTCATAGGTTTTAGTGGACTCAGTGCAGCCACCTTGTTATGTAATCTGCCACTATATATCGCTTGGCAAAACCGCAAACATAAAACAGGGAAAATAATATTAGCCAGTGTCCTTAGTGGCTTTATTTTACTTAATCTAGGCGGCATTTGGCTTAAAGCTAGACTGCCAGTACCCGATGCCTCTTTTAACACATTATTAATTCAAGCTAGCATTGAAAATTCAGAAAAATTAGCGGCCGAATTAGGTAAAGGTTATAGCACAGAAATTCTACATCGCTATTTAACGCTAACCGATCAAGCACTCAAAGCTCATGCAGATAAAAAAATCGACTTTGTGTTGTGGCCTGAAACTGCATTCCCCGCCTTACTGGGCGAACCGTTCAAACTCAACGCCCTACCTTTAGCGCTTAGTCAATTTCTGCATGAAAGACAAATACCCTTAATGACTGGGGCTTACAGTGTAGATCAATCATCACGATTAATCACCAATTCACTGTTTGTGTTAAACAAAGACGGTGAGATTGTTTCACCTCATTACAGTAAAACAATTTTACTAGCCTTTGGTGAATATATACCTGGCGAACAAATCTTTCCCGCCATACGTAACTGGCTCCCCGAAACAGGTCATTTTGCACGCGGTGCAGGTCCTACCGAGCTTTTACAGTGGAATGGCTATATGATGGGTGCACAAATCTGCTATGAAAGTCTATTTCCTAGCTTTTCGCGTTCATTAGCAACTTTAGGTGCACAGTTTATCGTCAATGTTACCAATGACTCTTGGTATGGCACTTGGCAAGAACCCTACCAACATCTATACATGACCCTAGCTAGAGGTGTGGAATTTAGAAGGCCGGTTTTACGTGTCACCAATACGGGAATATCTTCGGTCGTACTGGCTTCAGGAGATATCCTCGAACAATCACCAATCCATCAACCATGGACAGGCCTTTACGAAGTACCCTACCTCAGCAATCCGCCAACAACTTTTTATCAAAACTGGTTTTGGCTAATACCTAGCATACTGTGGAGTAGTTTGTTGGCATTACTAAGTTTGGGGCTGATTTCAGCAACTAAACGCCGGGGAAATATGAAATCATCTTAGTATAGCTAATGCATTCCCACGCGAAACGTAGGAATGCTAAGTTTTCTACCAAAAATGCTAATTCCTAAACAACCCTAGGCTTCAACATCGAGGTCTTACCGACCATCACGTCGACCGTTTTTAACAATCGTTTAAATACAGATTCCTGAAGATAAGGAATATTATGCTTCTTACATACGGCCATGACTTGAGGCTGCACTTTTTGATATTGACTTAAGGGCATGGCTGGCCATAAATGATGTTCAATTTGATAATTTAACCAACCATAAAAGAAATCATTTAAATTAGAACCGGTTGGGTAATTAACTGAACCTATAATCTGCCGCAAATAAAACTCACCTTTACCACTGGCTTTTTCATCAAACATCATCACATCGTCTCCGGCATGATTGGGCATCATCACCAGAAAACTGTGCATATTGGTAAAAATTTCTGCCAATATTGAATTAATCAATACACTCATAACGGCAAAGCTGCCTAAAGGCAAAAACAACAAAGGTAGTAACACGAAACGATAAGTGGCATAAGGCAAAACACTTTGCAACCATAAGCCCCTGCCCTGCTCCGTGAATAAACTCCAAGCGCCTAGCCTAGTCATCACGGGCTCTGGCTTGCCTTGCTGTCTGGCAGCATTTAAGCACAGCTCTTTATGTGTTCTTGGCGTGTAATAGACCAACTTCCATATTCCAGAAAAAAACGCGACGATCAAATAGCGTTGCCACATAGGCAGCGTTGATTGCCTTAACCATTCCATATTATGCTGAGCATTGTTGGGGTCATTTATTTCACCCAAACTATAATGATGCAATACATTATGTTCATGTTGCCAACCAGCATGCGTCATCCAGTCTGGCCAATCCAAAAACCGTCGCCAGCCTTGAGCAAATTTCTTACTGGTATAATTTTCGTTAATACCGTCAATTTTATCATAGGCTCTATGAACAATAGGATGTCCTACTTGTGTCCAGCGCGTAAAACTACCTTGGCTAATTAATAAGGCAGAAATAGGATTAGGGAAAATCCAAGCGGTGCCATAACCCACTAAGGTACAAATCTTGCCCCAGCGCTCCATGTTTTTTAAATGCTGGAAATCGTCAGCACCCATATTAGCCAACGCTTGTTCCTGAATATCACTGATGTCTCTGGCTAATTGCTCACGATCTACTGATTGGTAACTATCTAAACTCAAAATATGCTTTCCCTATGTTCAACACAATGGCGAAGTTAAAAACTATACGACTAGGTAGCCTAGTATTACTTAAGGTCTTTTCAAAACCCATGCTCCAATGGCAAGAGAACTGAGCTGATTAATATCAAAACAACAAGCAAATAAAAAAGGCCTAGGATAAAATTCCTAGACCTTTTTTATTCTTTGTAGCTAGCGGGAACTCGAACTCCTTACCGGCCAAAACAAGCTTGAAGGCCAAGCGTTTTAACAACTAACTAACCTTTATGAACTTTTTACAGTCTGCTCATTTTATCTTATTATGACATCAGTAAGGTTACATAACAATCCGAGCAACTTCACTTAATTTAACCGAGCTATTAAACCCAACTTGAATATATTAATTATTGCATAAATCATTGCATGAAATAAGATTGAAGACTCTATGCAATCCGTAGTGGGTAAATAAAATAAAACCTATAAATACACACTTATAAGTACATGAAAAACACCCCATTCGTCATCCCGACATGGATTGCAACGGATCCAGAACACAAGGATGTAGATGTCGTAGTTAGAGTGTTTATCATGAAACTTATAGTGATGTGCCTCCGCCCTCCATGGCAACTGGTTTCCGGCAGTCCATGCAGGAATGACGATTAATGCAGTTTGCTTTAGCCACAACCGGTCTCTAAGGAAAAAGCGCCGCCTCTTTCGTTTTAGGCAAATTAGCCGCTTTATCTTCCTTAACTATCCAGCCCCCCCCCATAGCGCGATATAAATTTATGCTCGCGGTAAAGCTGGCACTTTGAGTTTGAACTAACTCTATTTGTGCATCGAACAACTGCCGTATCGAATCTAGCACAGTAATATAATCTGTGTAACCTTCATCATAACGGATGCGGGATAAGTTGAAATAGTTTTGTACAGCATGAAGGCGCTTACTTTGCTTTTCTATCTGAACTTTGGTTTTATCAGTGCTCACCAACGCATTCTCAAACTCACGAAACCCAGAAATGATAGAGCGTTGGTAATTCGACACAGCGGCCTTTTGCGTAGCTTCGGCCGACTGAATCTGGCCTGCAATCTTACCTGCGGTGAATATCGGCGTGAGCAACGATGAGCCGACACTCCAGAAATTGGCGCCTGGCGTAAATAGTGTCGCCACTTGCGTACTCATCTGTCCCACATCACCAGTTAATGCGATTTTCGGGAAATATTGACTGCGAGCAACCCCAATCCTAGCGTTTGCGGCAATTAACTGCTGCTCTGCCTGCTGAATATCCGGTCGTTGTGCGAGCAGATCAGAAGGCAATCCGGCCGGCACTACTGGGAGTTTTAGCTCATCTAGACTTAGTCCACGAGGAATCGGGGCAGGATTATGACCTAACAAAACGTTCAGGGCATTTTCTGTTATCGCAATTTGTTTCTCATACAGTGGAATAAAAGCGCTGCGCCGTTGATATTCAGAGTCGGCCTGTTCAAGCTCCAATTCCGAAGAGTAACCTTCAATAAAACGGCTGTTGGCAATGCGCAACTCCTCCCCAAGGTTTTTAACAATACTTTGGGTGATCTCCAAATTTTTATCTAATTCGCGTAACGTGATATAGGTTTGTGCAAGCTCGCTTACTAGAGTCAAAATCACTGCCCGTTTGATCGCTTCCTGAGCAAAGAGATCGGCGCGAGCCGCCTCGTTGGCGCGGCGCAATCGCCCCCAAACATCCAACTCCCAGTTCATACCCGCACCCAACCGGGTATAATTAATTTCTTGGCTATTGTTTCCGCTACTTAATGGATCGCCCCCAGCGCTTTCAGGTTGACCATGAGCATAATTAGTAGTTCCAGAAATCTGAGGAAACAAATTGGCTCGAGTAGAGCCATACTGCCCCATGAACTGCTCGATATTAGCCACTGCTATTTTCAGATCCAGATTACCTTGCACCGCTTGATTCACCAGTCGATTCAAAACCGGATCGCCTAACTGTTCCCACCACTTTAAGTCGGTAGCATTTTTGCCGACATCGCTCTCAGCAAAACGCCACGCCTTAGGTACATCGACCTCGGGACGTATATAATCTGGGCCGATCTTAAAACAGCCGGTAAGCAACGCCGTGAGCGAAAAAACCATCAGTTTATTCATGATTTTGCTCCTGCTTAGCCTTTATTAACTCGGTGCTTTCACGCTTATCCGACCACTTTTGGACCACATAGAAGCTGACCGGAATCAAGAAAATGGCAATGAGTGTAGCCGCTGTCATACCACCAATAACCGCAAAACCCATGATGCGCCGCGATAATGAACCTGCACCACTGGCAATGGCCAACGGAATACAGCCCAAGATGAAAGCCAGTGCGGTCATCAAAATAGGTCGCAAACGCAGACGTGCTGCCTCCAAGGTGGCATCTAGGACAGACTTACCTTCCTCGACACCCATCTTAGCGAATTCGACAATAAGAATAGCATTTTTCGCGGTAAGGCCAATCAACATCACTAAACCAATCTGAGCATAGATATTATTTTCATAACCACCCAGCTTAAGACCTACAAACGCGCCAAATACGGCTATCGGCGTACCCAGCAAGACGCTGAATGGCAAACTCCAGCTTTCATACAACGCAGCAAGAATTAGAAACACGCAGAAAATTGCAAACGCAAACACCACAGCCGGTGAAACGCCTTGCTGAGCTAGGTTCTCCTGAAAGCTCATGCCTATATAATCGTAACCCATTTCTTTGGGCATAGTTTCGGCGAAAACCTCCTCCATTGCTTTCATCACTTGGCTGGAGCTATAGCCAGGTTTTGATATAACGTTGATCTGTTCGCTACGATAGAGATTATAGCGCATCGTAAATTCGGGTCCTTCAGTCTGCCGAATACTGGTTAACGCAGCCAATGGCACTGTTTCCCCATCGCTATTTCGCACATAAAACTGACCAAGAGAATCGGTGTTTTTTCGATATTCACCCTCGGCCTGCACATACACTTGCCATTGCCGTCCAAAACGGTTGAAGTAGTTAATAAAGCCTGAGCCCATATACGCTTGCAACGTTTTATAGACATCCGACAATGCGATGCCTTGCTTCAGCACCTTGTCCCTATCCACATCGACAAATATTTGCGGCACTGACGGCAAACCTGTGGTCATGGCACGAGCGATTTCAGGTCTCTTATTTGCCGCTGCGAGGAATTTTTCAGTATTCTCGGCCAAGAATTTCACATCTTTACCCGCTCTATCTTCTAGCACCATAGTCACACCGCCCGAAGTACCTACACCCGGTATAGCGGGCGGTGGGAACGCGAAGCCCATGGCATCAGGAATCGTGGAAATTTTCTGATTGATATGTGCCTTGATCGCGGCGTATTGTTCTTCAGGCTTTGTGCGATCAGCCCAGTTCTTCAGGGAGATGAAGAAAAAACTGTTGTACGTGGTATTGGCCTGGCTGAGCATGTTATAACCAATAACCGAAGTGTAATACTCCACCCCCGGTGTATTCTTAAGAATCTCCTCAATTTTCTTCGTAGTCTCGTCAGTCCGTTGCAAAGACGACACATTAGGAAGCTGGATACCCGCATACAAATAACCTTGATCTTCATCAGGCAAAAAGCCCATTGGAATGCCTTTACCCAAGCCTCCGGCAGCGAGAGCCAAAACTCCCAAAAACACCATACTAATAACGCTCTTACGGATCAATATTGCGCAAAAGCCAACATACCTCTCGTTGGCTCGACCAAATACCCGATTGAAGCCGTCGTAGAATTTCTGTACCGGCCCCGTACCTCGAACCTTAGGCCTTAGCAGCAAAACTGCTAGCGCGGGACTTAAGGACAGAGAATTGAAAGTGGATATCATCACAGACACCCCGACAGTGACGGCAAATTGTTTGTACAATTGACCTGTGATACCAGGAATGAACACCGTCGGCATAAATACTGCGATCAATGCCAGAGAAGTACCAACAATTGGCCCAGTGACTTCTCGCATCGTTTTAAGCGTTGCTTCTTTGGGGCTTAAGCCATTTGCAATATGATGCTCTACCGCTTCGACTACAACAATAGGATCATCCACCACCAAACCAATTGCCAATACCAGACCAAATAGCGACAAGGTGTTAATCGAAAAGCCTAACACTGGGAACAGCATAAACGTGCCGATCAGCGATACAGGTACAGCCAGTAGCGGAATTAGCGTGGGACGCCAGCCTTGTAAAAACAGGAACACTACAATAATAACTAAAACCAGCGCCTCAAATAAAGTGTGAACAATTTCATTGATGCCCTCAGTAACTGCCAACGTGGTATCTAAGGCTACGACGTAATCTAAGTCATCGGGGAAGCGGGTCTTCAGTTCTTCCATTATCTTTTTCGCGCCGTTAGCGGCTTCGATGGCATTGGTGCCGGGCAACTGATACAGAGCCACCAAGGCAGCAGGCTTGCCATTCAAACGCCCTATCATGTCATAGGTTTGGGCACCAAGCTCGATACGACCTACATCTTTGATGCGCACCATAGCGCCTGACGAATCTGCACGCAATACGATGTTACCGAACTCTTCCTCAGTTTGTAAACGGCCTTGGGCGCGAACAGCATAGGCAAACTCCTGCCCTTGAGGAACCGGCTCACCACCGACTTTGCCAGCTGGATTAACATTATTCTGGGCTTGGACCGCGCTGATTATTTCAGGAATAGTGATATTAAGCTTAGCAAGTTGATCGGGCTTAACCCAGATTCGCATCGCATATTGACCTGCCCCGAACACCGATACGCTGGCGATGCCCTTAACCCTCGTCATCTGGTCATTAATATTGATATAAGCGTAGTTGGCGAGAAAAACATTATCGTAACTACCTTTGGGTGAATACAGCGCAAACATAACCAAGGGTGAAGCCGTTGATTTTTGCACATTGACCCCGTAATTGCGCACGTCCTGCGGCAATTGCGATTCAGCCTGAGACTTACGCATCTGCGTCAACACCTGATCAGTATTCGGATCGGTTTTTACGTCAAAGTTGACACGTAGCGTCATCTGACCATTGTTGGCATTAATGGAATACATGTAGTTCATGTTATCCACACCAGACATTTGCTGCTCAATAGGCGTTGCGACAGCCTGCTCCACCGTAACAGCATCCGCGCCAGTGTATATAGTTTGAACTTGGATTTCTGGCGGTGCGATATTTGGAAACTGAGCAATGGGCAAGCCCATCATCGACACGATACCGATAATCACCATAAGGATGGCAATCACCATAGCCACAATAGGCCGATTGATAAAAAATTTGGCCATGGAATTTACCTTGCTGCGTTAGCGGATGGCGCAACAGGCAGCGCACTCTCCTGAGATTTTGCGACAGCCTTAGGTTCCACCTTCATGCCTGTACGCACTTTTTGCAGACCTTCCACGATGACATGATCACCAGGCTTTAAGCCTTCTTTAATAATCCAGAGAGAGCCTATGCGCTCCCCGGGAGTCACTATACGCATATCAACCGTATTATCAGCATTTACGACGGCTATCAGGTATTTTGTCTGTAATTGAGTGACCGCTTGTTGCGGCACGAGTAGCGCACCAAGCTCTGTTTTGATAATCGCTCGAATACGAGCAAATTGTCCGGGGCGCAGCAATTTATCGGGATTCGGAAACAGCACGGCGACTTGAATGGTTCCTGTTTTAACATCTACCTGACGGTTAGCAAAATAAAACGTGCCACCCAGCGGGTAAGTCGTGCCATCGACTAGTATCAATTGCAGAGGTATAGGCTGGCCTCGTCCATCATGACTGGTCTTTTCTCGAGTAAATTGCATATATTGCTGCTCACTCAAGCCCAAATAGGCCCTGATAGGTTCGACTTGAGAAACCGAGGTCATTAAGTTGTTGCCGCTGCTAGGACCAACCAAGTCCCCTAACTGCGCCTTAGAAATCCCAGCTATACCGTCAATAGGAGAGGTAATTTTGGTAAAACCCAAAGCTAATTGCGCCGATTCCACTGCGGCTTGGGCAGCCATTACTTCGGCACGCGCCGATGCTTCACGACCTACAGCGTTATCTCGGTCACGAACACTAACAGCTTTTTCAGGCAGCAGGCGTTTGATACGTTCTAAATCAAGCAAAGCGGTTTGCAACACGGCCTGCTGGCGAGCTAAATTGCTCTTTACCTGATCAAAATTGGCCTGAAAAGTGCGCGGATCAATTTCATACATCAGTTGGCCTTTTTTAACCAACTCGCCTTCTTTGTAATTTTGCTTAATCAAATAGCCAGTAACCTGTGCATTAATTTGGGCATTGACCATGCCATCAAGCACGCCTACCCATTCTTGTTGCACGGGTACATCCTGCTGTAGCACTTCGACAATCTCCACAACCGGTAAATGTGCGGTGGCCTGTCCTTTGGGCTTTTCACAGCCGCTGATAAAGACTACCAATATAACCGAAAAACAAAGCATAGCAGTTGAGGGAATGCCTGAGCGGCAGCGAGTCGATTTAGTCAGCTTTTTGATAATGTTCATAAAACCTTGCAACGATTCATAATAGTTGCAAGAATTGTAACCGATTACCTCAGAGAAGAAAGAAGTATCCATAGAACTTAACAATCTAGCCTAATCAATCGAATTAAGAACAAAGGTTTTGAATTTACCCACTCTAAAACATCACTATCTACCAATAATCAAATTAGAAAAATTTGACTTGATTATAAAAGATGCATCAGCGACAAGGTCGCCGGCACAATTTTTATGGCGCTATGTGAATCGTAGCGGGTAAGCAGTCATTCCGGCATGGACTGCCGGAAACCAGTTGCCATGGATGACTGATGTCGCATCACTATAAGTTTCATGATAAGGACTCTAAACATTCGATACGTACATCCATGTGCTCTGGATTCCGGCAGTCCAGGCTGGGATGACGAAATATGTGCCTATATATGCCCTCATATAGACCTTTAACTTGCCAATATAAATGTCTATATGAGGGCTAACTGCGCCTTATCTTTGCAAGTTAAGCCTGTCATTGCCCTCATTAAAACCTCCTTAAAGACGTATAAATACCGCTTATTTAATAGTGGCTCAGTTTAATTGACGAGGCACCCACTAAATCCAGCAAGGCTTTTATTCAAATTGCAATGATCAATCTAATGCTCGGACGACTTTAATGACTGACTTTTAAAACACGCTCTTAAGAACATCTTTAAAAACAACAATTTCTTTTCAGCGAAAGTACGTTACGACGAATTAGTCGCCACCGATATTTGGAGGATTTGTAACTGGCACTCCAAAGAAATTAGTGGTTACTTGCGACAATGGGATGCCTTTACCAATAGCCTTAGAACTGCTCAGAAGTTTGAAATAACCTGCGCTCAACTGCCCAGCTCCAGTTTGTCCCGTTGCGGCTAATTTTGGATCGCCAATAACTATTTGGGTTCCTTGTGCAGTTGCGGGCGGGGTCGTCAACCACAGGTTGCTGGAGAAAGTCAGCCCAAGTGCGCTTGGAACGAAGACTTTCCCTCCCGATATAATATTATTAACGATAGAGGTATTATTATTGGTAATAATATCAGTTCCTCCAAAACCAGTAGAA
This sequence comes from uncultured Methylococcaceae bacterium, assembly GCA_903905335.1. GTDB lineage: Bacteria > Pseudomonadota > Gammaproteobacteria > Methylococcales > Methylomonadaceae > Methylobacter_C. The sequence goes on along the minus strand of CAIVGC010000064.1, from coordinate 4,051 downwards.
AAATTGCTATTTATAATCGTGTTGTTAGCAAAGATAACATTATTTAATCCGGTACCCACAACCTCAGTCCATCCGTACAAACTCACACTAGAATTTAATATAAAATTGTTGATGACAGTATTATATTCTCCTAAATTGGAGGCCAGCGTAGGCAAGCTATTATTTTGCTCATCGGCCAACGCGAACCCAGCCACCGGAGCATAGCTACCCAAATAGCTGTCCGGCGCGTTATAAACAATATTGCGCTGCACTAGTGCATGGACTGCGTTATTGACATAAAGATTTTCTGAGAAGTTATTATAAGAAACATTATCCTCAATAATTGCGCCGGTAGAGTTAAAAGTCGAAATTCCCTCACCCCAGCAATCATGTACGGTAACCCCTTTTATAGTGGAGTTCTTATTAATTAAACCAGAATTGTATGATTTAACAATACCAACACAGCCAGGCCAGCCTAAGTTTTGATTGTACTTATTCGTTCTAACTCCGCAGGCAGTCGCTGTAGATAAACGGCAGTTCATCAACGCGCCACGATACACCGTGCTGTTTCGCAAAACCTCGTTATCATTCTGTAGCAATATGGGTTGAGACCAAATATCATGAACCAGCATATTACTTGCTGTATCTCCCACACCTTGCATATTCAATCCAAAACCGCCTGCAACAGCCCCATTCAAATTCATGTTCCGCAACTCAAACCCAGATATCTGTACATAAGCCCCATTGATTTCAATAAGTGAATTCCAATTCTTCACAATAAGGCCAGATCCGTCAATAACAGGATATTCCCCAGAATAGGCTGTTATCACTATCGGTTGAGTAGTCGTACCGGAATTTCCTATCCAAACAGTTTCCGCATAAATTCCGCCGCGCACATATAGGGTATTTCCAGCAGAAAGCTTTGAGACCGCAAAACTAAGGGTTTTCCATGGACTAGACAATGTTCCCGAATTAGTGTTTTTGCCATTTGGCGAAACATAAAATGATGACTGAGCGGCAAAAGAAAATGTGGGTAGCACCAGTAAAAGGCTACACAAGCCTATCAAACGATAAAAGCCGACAAAAGCCAGCTTAACCGTTTTCGAGCCGTCCTTATCACTCCAAAAAATGGGTATAAGGGAATTATATCTTTTCATAGCGACCTCTATTAATCTCGACTGTAATTATAAGTGTGGCAGATAAAAGCAGTAAATCATCTCGTGCATCTACTTATTTTTAGTACCAGAAAAAACTTATGGGGATAGAAATTTGGCTTTAGTGACTCAAATTTCAGCACTAGCCGTGATAAAGGAACCGGACGCCCCTCATAAATTTGCCTCTCCTACCCTCATCATGAGAACAAACATTTAACCGATCTGGAAACAATAATGGACAACATTAGACTAAAGTTGCTCACCTAGAAAAGAAAATCAAAGATTCTGATGTTGTCTATTTCGTAAAAAACTGGGGTCTACAGTGTCATCAGCAGCGTATGCAATACTCTCAGCTTTAGCGACAGACTCTACAGGGGCTTCGTAATAACTGCTTTTACCCGTTATGATTACTTCTTTCAAAGAATCTTTATCTTTAATTGCCACCCAACTATATCCAGTTAATAACCCTTTAATAGAGTTGTATAAGTCATCTGAAGATTCAATGTAGATGGCTTTATCCTTACTAATATCAGTGTTTACTATAAACTTGACACCTGATACCGCAGTTATCCTATTTAATGTATCTTGTAAGGACGCACTTTGATCTGCCTGATGTGCCGCAGATGGACTGCTTGTTACCATAGCAGAAGTGGCTTGGCTTGAAAAATGGGACACCACCATACCATTTGTTATTTGTGCTGCCACATTAGAAACTTCTAACAAACTAAAACAAAATGTCAAAACGAGAGGTATTTTATTTCGACGACTAATATATTGATAGTCGTTATTTTTAGCCCTCTTATTTTCTTTTAGAAAGATGCCATATTGATCGGCAATTTTCTGAAGAGATGAATAAGCGACAGCATTACTTAAATTTTCTTGGCAAACCAACGCCGCCTTTCCATCAATAATGCACGGATGTAGGAAGTTGTTTTGTGGATAGGTCAGATACCATTGATTTAAAGCTTTAAATAAGCCCTGCTTATCAATAATCTCAATTGAAGCCTGTCGATAGATTTTTTCAAAAACAGAAAATTCATGCATTGCCTATACTCCTACTTAAAATTATTGCGCTTGATGCTTAAGTTTTAAATTATTTGCTAATCTCATTTGAATAGATATTTGCATTTAAATATAAATTAAGTACTAACACGAAAATGATCCTAAAAAACATGGCGAGGCCAACTACCCACAATACTTGCCAATAGACTTTGTAATGAACAAGTAGGCTACCAATTTAAGGCGGGACAGTTTAGCTTAATCGTTCATTTTTAGACAGGGCTCTCCTAAACGCAGACAAAAGGCGAAGGGTTAAACCTAATATCTGTCACGCCTTAAGTTGCTAACCTCCTAGACTTAATCTTTCGCCTTGAGCCTTTCGTCTGCGCTGAAATTGTCCCGGCTTAAGTTGGTAGCCAACAAGTAAAACAAGACACTTTTAATTAAGCAGATTCCTTATAGACTTCATATTCAATCTGAAATTGATAACTATGTTTTAATTAAATGCGCTCATAAAATATGACTTGAATCTTAAAACAATGTTATCTGTAATGTAATATCGTACAGAAAATAGTGGCTTACGGTTAATTGTGTTTAGACAAATTCAAGTCATGCATTACTGTAAATTTTATAGCCTGTTACCCATCGTTAATTGTTTTATCCAGACAAGGATCACACTCATTTCCTGCTTTTTATTTTTAGACAGAACAGAGCTTAAACTATTGTCAGGATTTTGGTATACACTATTCATAATGAAAAAATTATTATGTAGAATTATTTTAATGAAAGCTTATTCCAATGATTTTATAAAGCAATTACCACTAAGGATTTATATATTTTTAAATAAAAAATATTTTATTTTATCTAAAAAAATACATTGCCTGGCCATTCCACAAAAAAAACTAAATATAATCTTTAGTAAAAAAGATGGCTGGGAAAAAGATTTAAGGAATGGATTTAAAGGATTGCCACACAAACTAACGTTCGCAGAATTAAATATAACCGATATAACTAAATATGATTTGGTTGTGCCGCTTACTATCGAGGATGTGCTTTATCTGGATACGGTGCGTCATTTGATTAACCAACAATCATTCCATATTCCCAGCAAGGAAGTCGTACACTTGTGCAACGACAAGTATCTATTTGCACAAAATCTAATAAAAAATGGCTTTGATGATTATATTCCAAAAATAAATGGCGATAAAAAATATCCTTTCTTTTTAAAAAAAAAGATAGATACTTGGAGTCAAAACACACATTTGATTTCAAATTGGACTCAAGAACAAGATTTTTTTCAACAAATTCATAGCGAAGACTATTATCGACAAGAAGCCGTAATTGGAGCAGATGAATATGCCACACATATTGTCTTTGATAAAAAAATATTACACAGCTTGACTATAAAACATCATTACAAAAGGCATAATCGCTTCCCAATTCAAGGTGAAGAGAAAGCATTCAAAAATATTGTAAAGTGTAAACATCTTGAGCTATTTTCCAATATCCTCAAAAACATTGGTTATCAAGGGCTATGTTGCATAGATTACAAGATGAAAGATAATAGCCCTATGATTTTCGAAATAAATCCGCGTTTTGGAGGTAGTTTAACGCAATTTTTCTTTTCCTTTGTAGTAGCAGAAACAGAGCTTCGCTCCTTACCTTCTATTTGATTACACCTTATTGTTCCAAGCAAAAATAGCTCGTATCAGCTCATATACCCTTCGAGCCTTTCAAATAATCACCGGAATGTCTTTGTTCGACCTTATGCATGCACTCATGGCTCGATTAGTGCCTGGCTAGGTGAGAATATGGGAACACTGATTAAACACTTAGTTAGTGTTTGAACGATAATAAATAATTTAATACAAAACAATAAGTTGCGATAAAATAGGCCATTGAGAATTAAATAACAGCCT
>CAIVGC010000063.1 GCA_903905335.1 uncultured Methylococcaceae bacterium | reverse complement strand
CCAGGGCACATGCAAAAACTGTAAACGGATCGGCCGTTACTACAATGATGTACCAGTTTGTAATCAGCAGCGCCAAGCAAGGGGTGACCTGCGTTACTACCAAAACGACAATTATCTATTAGCGATTGAGGATGCTCAATACGAAAGCCAATAGAGAAAGCTTTAGCTTCGATATAAACGCCACGATCATAAAGCATTTTGAAAGTATCTCTAGCACTATGGCCTACCGCCAACACGACATGGGTGCTAGCAATAGCTTCACCATTCGCAAGTATAGCTCCTCGTACTTGACCGTCTTCAATATCGATAGCATCGACGCGACTCTGAAAGCGAATTTCTCCACCTAGGGCTTCGATAGTGGCACGCATTTGTTCCACCATAGTCACTAGCTTAAATGTGCCAATATGTGGCTTACTAACCCTTAATATTTCCGCAGGTGCGCCAGCTTTAACAAACTCAGTTAAAACCTTGCGACCATAATGATTAGGATCTTTAATTTGAGTATAAAGTTTGCCATCGGAAAATGTACCAGCGCCGCCTTCACCAAACTGTACATTGGATTCAGGGTTAAAGATACCTTTGCGCCAAAGTCCAAAAGTATCTTTGGTGCGCTCACGAACTTCTTTGCCTCGTTCTAAAATAATAGGTTTAAAGCCCATTTGTGCCAATATTAAGCCAGCAAAAAGACCGCAAGGCCCTGTGCCAATCACAATAGGACGATTGCTTAAATGATTAGGGGCTTGAGTAACAAACTGGTAAGTATTATCGGGGGTGACCGAAATATGGACATCATCTTGATGTCGTACGAGTAAGTCTGCTTCATTATTGACTTCAATATCAAGGGTATACACTAAACTGATCGCTGATCGTTTGCGGGCATCATGGCCTTGACGAAAAATAGTGATAGTAATAAGATCTTTTTCGTCAATTCCTAGTTTTTGCAGTACAGCTGCTTTGATTGCAGTTTCTGAGTGATCTAAGGGAAGTTTAAGTTCAGTAATTCTCAGCATGTAAGGTAACTATATCGCGTTGTTTCGGATTATCAGTAGCTTCTTGTTAATCGCCTCAAGATTGATTGTTAGCTAACGAGAGGGATAGAGCAAGAATTAAAAAGGCAGTATAAGAGAGCTATAACAAGGAGTAATTTTAGGGTATTAATAAAAAACCACGATGTTTATGTCGTGGTTTTTTTTGTGTTAAAACATTTAAATTAAGCTTTAGTTAACTTGGCGCTCAGTTGGGCGGACCATTGACCAAAGAAAGTTCCAATCACTATAGAGATAGAAATAACCAACAAAGGATTATTTAGAGAAATACTAAACAGTACATCTTGATTTAATTTATCAGGTGTTTGTAATAAATAAGCAAACGTTGATGAATAGCCTAGTACGCTGGCAGGAATGGTCGCCAGTTGTGGGATATTAGCAGCAAGACATAAAACGATGACTGAAATTGCAACCGTAACGCCGGCCATAAAAGGAAAGCCAAGAGCTGTTGTAGCTGGTATGTTAGTAAGTAAAATGGCAGTGAACCAAGCCATAACCACACCAAAAATACCGCATACGATAGTATTAATCAGAGCTTCTTTTGTAGCGCCTAAGAAAAAGTAAGCAGCCCAAGCAATAGTTGCAGCCCAGATAAAAAAGAGTCCACTAGCAGGGCCAACAGCCAAAAAGGTTGCAACACCAGCTAGAACGCCAATGCTGATAGAAAGAGCGGTTAATTTATCAAAAATAGCAAGTTTATCCATAATATTTCTCCAAAGTTTCACCTCATAGTTGGTTAGTCAGTTTTCACATTGAGGCGGTTCTATGAAATCTAACAGTTTGGCTTAAACAACCTATTGATTAAACCTGTTTATATCGAATGTTCGCAGCTATTCATCAAAAACCTCGAATCAGCGGCTGATTTTATACTCTACTTAGGATCTTGGTCAATTTATAGGCACTAATCGTTATAATAAAAAGTAGGTCGCTTCAGCAAAGTGGTTTCTAAGTTAAAGATAAATCGCTTATTTTGTTCTTTTAAAAACAGCCATAGATTCTACATGTCCTGTTTGTGGGAACATATCCATAACACCCGCTTTAATGAGTTGGTAACCTAGTTCATTGACCATAATGCCAGTATCTCTAGCAAGTGTTGAAGGGTTGCAAGACACATAAACCACTAAATCGGGTTGCCATTTTTTAAAATAATGTAAAACGTCAGACGCTCCAGCTCTAGAGGGATCGAGTAGGATTTTATTGTATTTACGCTGAGCCCAAGGATGGTCACTAATGTCTTTGCTTAAATCAGCGGCATAAAACTCAGCATTATTTATATTATTATGCAGGGCATTTTCTTTGGCATGATTAACTAGCGGTTGATCGCCTTCGATGCCTACAACTGATCCTGCAAATTTTGCCATAGGTAAAGTGAAATTACCCAAGCCGCAGAATAAATCTAATACCTTGTCGTCTTCAGTAAGAGCTAATAGATCTATAACACGAGCAATCATTTGCCTGTTAATTTCGTAATTAACTTGGGTAAACATAGCGGGTCTAAATTTAAACTCAATACCTAAGTCCGGTAGTGCATAGCTGGGTATTATTTCCGGCTCGCCATCTAAAGGCACGATAGTGTCTGGGCCTTTGGATTGTAAGCACAAACTCATATTATGTTCATGCCCGAAAGCGCGCATTAATTCCTGATCGGCAGCAGTGGGTGGCTCTAGTACACGAAAAGACAGTACACATTGATCTTCACCAATAGCGACCTCTATTTGCGGTATTTTATCTCGGATAGTTAGCTCAGAGATCATGTCGCCTAAGGCAGTCAATTGAGTGCCGACTATCGGGTGCATGACCACACAGCTATCAATTTCTGCTAAATAAGGATGTCTTCTTTCTCTAAACCCTACCAATACCCGGTTCTTTTTAGCGACATATTTCACGCCCATACGAGCTTTGCGTCTATAGCCCCAATGAGGGCCGATTAAAGGCGGTAAAAGTTCTG
>CAIVGC010000062.1 GCA_903905335.1 uncultured Methylococcaceae bacterium | reverse complement strand
ACCAATATTCTTGATTATCTATATTAACCAATATTCTTGATTATCTATATTAACCAATATTCTTGATTATCTATATTAATCAATATTCTTGATTATCTATTTTAGTATGGCCTTAAATTGTATTACTTGTCAAGGATTAACTACCTATATTATGCCAAAATTTACACCCTTTAATATCGTATATTTCAGGGTTGAATGTTTCACGTGGAACATCGTGTGGAACAATGTTTCACGGGATTTTGGTAATAAAAGGTGAAACATGCTAGCTGTGTGTATATTTGACAAGAGTGAATAAATGTGATATAATGATTAAATACATATACAAGGAGTGACGATAATGGATGAATTAGGATTTGAGATTACATTTAACACGCATGAGATAAGAGTTCATAAACTTGGTAATGAAATACGGTGTTGGAAGATAGCCAAGTATAGCACAGAATATGAGGTTAATTTCGAAATATTTTATGATAAGGACCAAGCCATTGATTTTATTATAAGTTCTCCGCCTGCTATGAAGTGGCACATTGATTTTATGGAATAGTGCTAGCTGTGTAATATTGATAATATGATAAATAAATGCATACAGGTTGTATATAACGATACACGCCATCCTCGCACACACATAAGTCGGGATACATGATGGATGACATTATGATATATGATTAGTATGATAGGCCCATTAATAGGCAGCATACCAGGCAAGATAGGCCCACTGTGGCACCGGACCATATAAACCGTACCCTACAATTTAATATTTTCAAAGAGTCTCCTACTGGGGATATTTCTGTTTGTCCGGGAAATAGTAACCTGGATTCTGTTATAATGCTAGCTGTATACTTATATGTAAAGCATCAGATGCTTTACCCACATCATTCCCTGGTGTATATTCATCCCTCTACTCCCCTATATATAAGGAATAAAAGTACTTGACAGTTGTTGTTATTGATTGTTATCATATGTACAACTTAACCGAACGAGAGTAACTAGAATGCATAAGCAATACATCCCTATAAATTATGAATGGTTAATTGATTTGGCCCCAGATAGTAAACTAAGAGCGAAGGACATATGTGAGGTATATGGAATTAAGCAAAGGAGTTTATTAATGAGAGTAAGTCGTGGTCAGTTTCCCGAGCATGATCATACAGTTGTTATTAATGGATTTGTCAATCAGCAGCATTATTGGTATGCCTCGACGGTAATCAAGCAAGTAAGAAAAGACTTGACACCAGCATAATGCTAGCTGTAACATATAGCCAACTTAACCAGAATGGAGCACGACGATGTCATTACATAAGAATTTCACAGCAGTAAAGCATTATATCCAAGCTATTCAATCCTTGTCATTTGCTAGTAGTAAGCAGTATAATCATGGTGAGATTAGTTATGCTTATGCTTATGGATATAGTGCTTCTCAATTTCATGTTACATTGGAGCGTTTGAATCTTACTAAGCAGCAGTTGAAAGAATTAGCGATTATTACAGCAGGAATGATCGAGGATACTGAGATTGAAAATAACAAGCTAAAAGACTTGACAATGGTATAATGCTAGCTGTATAATAGGCACAACTTAACCGATATTGGAGTATAGAAGATGAGCAGAGAATTTACTAACAAATTACATGACATGGTTGCGGAAGACAGAATTTCAGAAGGTCAGTTATTGGCTTGTTGTTTAATTTGGATGTCAGAGCAGAATGTTGAGGACATGTGTAACAATATGCCAGAATTAGCTGAGTTATTTGAAGAGGAAGAGATCTATCTTGACATAGTAGAAGGAGATGAGGTCTATTGGAATGATCCAGATGAAGGCGCATGTTCAGGTAAGTATATTGTTATATCCATTGATACGGATGGTGGACGCGTATTATCAGGTGATGATATGGTCACAATTGGTAACAGTTTAGAGGATTTTGCTGTTCCTGCAAGTGAAATAGAATAAGACTTGACAAGTGCTTATGCTAGCTGTATCATAGGCACACCTTAAACGATATTGGAGCAAAGAGATGGATAGTTTTATATACAAAGTGATTGAAAGTAGTGTTAAGCGTGGTTTTAACAGAACGATAGTAGTATACCGTATGTTGGACGATGAGCCTATTCATTTAGCGGTAGATGAGCGAATCAATACGGGGTCATATGCTGGTGATCGTGCGTGTGTATATCGTTTAATAGCTGATAATTGTGAAGGCTATAAGATGGATGGCACGTATGATTTAGATAAGCCAGTAAGATTATATTCAGTTTAGTAGTTGACATCCGTGACCATTGCGGTATAATGGTCACACCTTAACCAGATTGGAGCAAAGAAATGAAATTATCAGAATTAAGAAAAGAATTAAAGGCTATTGGATTCAAAGTAAAGACTGAGTCATTAAGTTTTGGCAAGTATGCGACCTTTACTAATATGGATGGACATACAATGCCTAGTATTTTTTTTGGTGAGGAGCATCGTTTAAAATGGTTTCCATTGATTGATTATCGAACGGTTAATCATGAGCGATTAGTTGAATTGACTAAGAGTGATTATATATGTGGATTAACTATTGAGATGACACATTATTAATTGACAAGGGGATAGTATTGAGCTATACTATCCCCGACATATAAGGATTCAATGACAGGAAGTCATGTTGGCTGATAAAGCATATCCAGTAATTTCAAAGGTAGGTTGTCTACTGTTTTTATAGAATGACACCCAAGTTCCCTTAGAATGATAGGGACTTCCCTTGACGGGCATCTCATCTAATCCTTAGTTGATGATTCTATTATACATTAAAATAAGAATAAGTCAACAGTTGACAGCAGATATTATTAGTTTATACTAGGGATAACTTAACCAGATTGGAAAGATAATGCAACTATTTGTATATGGGACATTAAAGAGGGGATTTCATAATCATTATGTACTGGGTGATGCTAAGTTCATTGGTGATTACATTACTAAGCCAGTGTACACTATGTTAGACATAAGGGGAGCATTTCCTGCTCTTAGATTAGGTGGTACGACTGCTATAATTGGTGAGGTCTATGACATCAATGATTTAGAGTTAGTGGATCAATTGGAGGGCTATCCGACGTTATATGATAGAAGTGAGATTGCCACTGACTATGGCAATGCTTGGGTATATCACTTTGATTTTAACAATCCCTTAGCAATAGGAAGCACAAAGATTGAAGATGGTAATTGGAAATAAAGTTTGACAAGTCTGAATAGCTTGCTATAATAGACACAACTTAAACGAATTGGAGACACGAAATGACTATTGATTCAACAGGCGCGACCATTAGTAAAATAGCAAGTCAGGTATTAGGTATGGAGACATTGCATACTAGGGACAGTGATTCATTAGATTTTCATGATATGCCAGTCTGGAATATCAAAGAAGCCTTGCTATTGGCTTATAATGCTGGTAGGGATTCATTAATTCCAGATTTTACCGTAGCATTGAATCAGTTACTAGATTACAGCAGTAACGAGTTTGCAATGGCAGGTGATGATTTATTTGTAACACGCAGTTTTCATATATATGATAAACTTAATTCATTATCTGAAAAAATAACACTTGCATCTATCAAAGAAGATTTGATATAATGGTCACAACTTAACCAGATTGGAGCAGATTATGAAGATTTTTAAGATAATTCAGACAGTAGAAGAGATATTTTACATTGACGCTGAGACAGCAGAAGCCGCCACTGAAATATTATATAATGGAATGATTGAGCCTAATGAATATGGTACTATGACGATTGATTCAGTAGAAGAATATCACGAAGCATTTTAGTTGACAACGGTGATCATTAGTATATAATGGTCACAACTTAAACGAACTTGGAGCAAGACAATGGGTTATAGAAGTGAAGTAGCGATTATGATGTATGGTACTGATGAAGAAATGGCAGTAGTAAAGGCGGTATATGATAGACTATACAGTGCCTTAGATGCGGAAACCAAGGAAACAGTTGATTACTTTATGGGCGATGATAATAATGGTTTCAGTGAAGATGGGTTTCGCTTTCATGCTGAGGACATTAAGTGGTATGATGGATATGCCCATATTGAGTTCTTTAAAGAGTTTTTCAATGAGGGCGATGATTCAGGTGCGTCTTGTGAGTTCATTCGCATAGGCGAGGAAAATGATGACATTGAAACTGATTATACTGGTGATGATAACGAGTATCGTTTGGGCGTAAGCAGACTGATTGATGGTATTTAATTAGTTGACATCTGTGACCATTAGTATATAATGGTCACAACTTAACCACTTGGAGCAAAGAATATGAGTTTAACTATCGAACAAAGAACACGCGCGATTGACGCACTGGTACAACAATGGGCAGATAATATTGACATGGGTGACTTATTAGACTATTATATGTCACACGAACAAGACTTGCTAGAAACTGAAAGTGACGAACGCTTATTGGAGCATCTTGCAGATGAAGAAATTGATATTGATTTTGAAGAAGAAGCAAGACGTGATGAGAAGAACGGCTTATACCCTGACAAAGATGATATAGCTAATTAAGTAGTTGACATCTGTGACCATTAGTATATAATGGTCACAACTTAAACATAATTGGAGCAAGTAAAATGAAGAACAGAATGGTAATAGTAGTTGAGGGTGGTCTTGTTCAAGATTTTTATATGGACGATGAAACCTTATCAGTATTGATCGTGGACGTTGACAATCTAAAAGATGGTGATTCACTGTATTCTGATGGTTTTGAGGATTTAATCCCCGAGTCTATTATAGAAGAATATGGCACAGAAACAGCAGTTACGTTTACAATGTTATCGAGGGATGACTATGATAAGATTAATGGCACTTGCGGACGTGGTGAGGTATTGACGACTTACCCAGCGTTAGTTAAGTTGTTTGGAGAGCCAGACCATACAGGTAGTGATAAGACGCAAGTAGAATGGGATATTGAGTGGAGTGATGGTACAATTTCGACTATCTATGACTGGAAGTGCTATGGTGAAATACCAGAGGAAATCACAGAATGGAGTATTGGCGGTAACAGTCCATTGTCAGCCGAGTATGTAAAAGAATTATTAAACAAATAATTAGTTGACAAATGTGACCATTAGTATATAATGGTCACAACTTAAACAAACTTGGAGCGAAACAGATGGCAAGATATAACCACGGATTTGATGTATGTTTTTCAATCGACACTGAGAAGGAAGATTGGGAAACCGTTACTAATGCTGAGATGGTACAGGCATTAGAAGCAAGGATACGTTCCTTACGCGCAGAGTTCATTGACCAAGATGCCTTAGATCTACCAGTCAGTGATTGTTTTGGTTATACGAATTCATACGAGGTATAACGATGGCTATTGCAAGATTATCAAAGGTAGGGCGCGAACATTTACAACTATTGCACCACATGGCAGAACAATGGCGCAACCCACCGAAGGGCTTTAATCCATTGTATGATGCCGATAAAGCCGCTAGAAAGCAACGAATGAACAAGTATATCAAGGAATCATTGGACAAGTATCATAGGGAATTAAGACACGAGTGCAGTGCAGTCTACTATGAATTAATGGAAATAAGAGAGACATTTTTAAAAGCCAGCTTTGACGAAGATTATAATAGAATTTAGCTTGACAACAGTGACCATTGGTATATAATGGTCACAACTTAAACGAAGTGGAGCAAGTAAAATGAGAACTATTGAAACAACTGTTTATAAACTTAATGAGTTATCTGAATCTTCCCAAGCAGTAGCGTATCAACAGTGGTGCGAAGGAGCGTGTGATCAATTTGATTATGATTTTATGAAAGATGATATTATCGAATTAGGTAATTGCATTGGTATCAATATTGACGAGTTCTTATACAGTGGCTTTCATAGTCAAGGCGATGGTGCTTGTATCACTGGTGATTATGAGTATAATCCTAATTGGAAAGCTAAGTTAGCAGGTTATGCGCCACTAGACGAGGCCATGTATGATCTAGGCGAGGCATTAGAAGTTATCAATAAATGGAGTGAATCGTTTAGTGTTAATATCACGCATAGTGGGCGATATTATCATGAAAATTCAGTTGATATTGAGTGTTCTTATGATGACTGTGAGACTGATGTAGAAGTGGCTGAAAGAACATTAGCTTGTAAAGTAGTAGGTGATTTACTACGCAAGTTTATGAAGTATAGCTATACCTTGTTAGAGAATGACTATGAATATTCAATGAGTGAACAAGCCTTCATTGACTGTGACAGAGGCAATGAATACGAATATTACAGTGATGGTAAATTATATTATTAGTTGACTTATGTGACCATTAGTATATAATGGTCACAACTTAAACGAAACGGAGCAAAACAAAATGAATAAAATGTCTGAAATGTTAATCACCGAAGCTGATACACGCGCCTTAGAAGCCGAGATCAATGAGAAAGCCATCAAGGTATCTATCCGTCATCACTTCTGTAATGTAGGCGATGACGAGTTAGAAATCTTTGAAGTGTTAAGTGAATCAGATTGTGAAGATGATAGTGATTTTCCTTATGTAGTATGGCAACCATTTGAGAATATGTCTAATGGTGATTTATGGGATAGCGTAGATTCATTAAGAATGGATATAGCTAGAACTTTCAAATAAGTTGTTGACATGTATACAGTATTGAATTATACTGTATACACCTTAACCAATTAGAGATACAACAATGATCATAACAGCATACAGTTCACATGGACATTTTACATTTGATGCAATCACAGGAGGAGTATTAACGCGTGAGCTTGATAATGAATTCGGTAGTTTACCACATCGTGTTAATGTTTATGAATATTTTGATTACTACGGCGAAAGTTTGCCAGCAACAGTTGATGTATTAGACATCGGGTTTCATGACTTAAACGGTGTATACTGTGAGCCAGAACTTGAATGGCGCGTCGATGCACAGCAAAGTAGAATTGATGTAATGGCGTAACTGTTATGGCTGAAATAATTGATATAGAAGAAGATGGTTCTATTGAACCAGAGGTATTCCCAGAGATTAAGAAGGGAATGGTTAAGCATAAAAGAGAATGGAAAGTCATGCTTGACAATGAATTACTAGATACAGTATACTACGCAGCTGACTTAAACTCAAATCAAGTGCGTGGCCGATTAATAAAAGTTGATGGTTATCCAACTGAGATAGAGGTAATAGACTAATGGAGTTTAAAGTATACGTAAATAACAAATCAAATATTTTTAGATTCTTTGATACAGCAAAAGAATTTGCCAAATTAGCGGGTGTATGGTATTATATCACAACAGATGAAGGTGTAGTCTGGACAATGGACGACGACATCCTTGAATCAATTAATTAGTAATACTAGCAGTTTATTGCTGATAAATAGCAATATGAAAAAGAAACAATTAAAAATCAGTATAAAACAAGGTCAGTGGATATGCAAAGATGCCACTGGATTACAGGGAGCAGGTATTACACCAAGGGAAGCTTGGGTAAGATATCATTTAATAACTATTGACAAGACCTTAGAGAAAGTATATAATAATGAAAACGTTAGATAGAGCAATAATTACAATTTGGATAGTTCTGGTAATAGCAGTTGGGTTGTTGTTTACTGATAAGGGAGTTGAATTACTTCAAAAGACTGGTTTGTTTTTATACCAAGTAGAACCGACAGTTACTATTGAACCATTGATACAAGAATCATTACCATTACACACCTTACCAATAAGGGAGCAAAATGTATAACATACCAAGCGATAGCACATTACATAGGCATTGTCTATCAGAAATTAGAAGTAACCAAGCGGAGATATTCAGTAAGTTTATAGAAGCGGCTAATCCACACATAGTAACAGTACAAACTGCACCAGTTACTGATTTCAAAGTATGGTTACCGCTGGTTGGATTCATATTCGTTATAGCATTATTTTTCGTATGAAACAAGTAATATTTGAAGTAATCATACCAGTTGTATTAACAGTTGGATTGATGTGGTTACTCTATGACTTATTACAATGAACAGACTTAAAGAATTAGGCATTGCATTTGTATTAGTAATCATAATGTTTGCCTCCGTATCAATCACATATCATTTTGTAAAACCTGCACCACATGGTTGACAAACAAGATAAAACGTAGTATAATTACCTAATACCAATCACTGATTGGTATTTTGGGCCCTTAGCTCAGTTGGTTAGAGCGTCCGACTCATAATCGGCAGGTCGTAGGTTCGAGTCCTACAGGGCCCACCATATAGTAAAAAGCATTATCGTGTCACCTTGCTATTATCTGGCCAGTAAGATAGCAGGCTAGTGGGCCGTGGACAAACAACTTAGGTTGAAGTACCCTCCTTTAATGTTTTTTACTATATGGTAATAAAATCAATAACTTAGATAAATTGTGCGTTTCTACGCAAAATGTGGGTGCTATGATACTGATAATTAAGTTTCTTGCAACACTTTTTTAACTAAGTTATTGATTTTAAAGGATAATATCATTTAACTGAATGTATTATCCTTAGTTATAAGTTATTGATTTTTATATAGTTTTTCATCTATCCATTTTCGTAATCGTTTCAGTTCTCGATTTACGTCTTTAAATTATTTAAATCTTGACATACACTATTAATTTGCTATAATAGAGTCTTACTTAACCAGCAACAAGAGAGCAAAGAATGACCGTTGAAACAGATGCAGAGATCATAGAACGATTACGTGAACGATTTGAAGTCCTCGAAGATATGACCCGCGCAGTAAAACGTGGTAAAGTTAGAGCATTAATTGTATCTGGTGCGCCCGGAGTTGGAAAGTCACATGGTGTTGAGAAAGTCCTAGGACATCATGACGTATTTGCAGCAATAGCGCAAGATCAAAGTTTAAAGAAGTATGAAATAGTAAAAGGTGCAATCGGTGCATTGGGCTTATATTCTAAACTATATCAATATAGGTCAGAGAAGAACGTAGTAGTGTTAGATGATTGTGACAATATCTTCTCAGATGAACAATCACTTAACATATTAAAGACTTGCCTAGATACTGGTAAGAAACGAACAGTTAGTTGGAATTACGAAAGTTATAAGCTTAAAGAAGAAAACGTTCCGAATCGTTTTGATTTCAATGGTGGTGTTATCTTCATTACTAACGTGGATTTTGATCACGTAAGAAGTAAGAAGATTAGAAGCCATTTAGAAGCGTTAGAAAGTCGTTGTCACTTCTTAAACTTAACTTGTCATAATACTCGTGAAAAGTTATTAAGAATTAAACAAATTGTTAATGATGGTATGTTAAACGATCATACCATATCAGACAAAATAAAAACAGAAGTAGTTGATTTTATATGTGATAATCATACATCATTACGGGAACTGTCATTAAGAACTGTTACCAAATGTGCGGATTTAGCATCAGCAATGCCTGATAAATGGAAAGCCGTGTCACGTATGACACTAATGAGATAACTTAAAACAGAGGCATATAGCCTCGTAACTTGATAACCAAGTAATCCGCTCCGGTGAAAGGTTATCGCCCCTCAACAGTATCATACATGCTCCGTATGATACTGTTAATTTTAAAGCCCTTATATCTTAGTCCGCTCCGGCTATTGATATCAAGGGCTTTTTTTGTCTGCTATATATGATAATGGGCTTGACATATCATAATATGATGTTATAATAGACACAACTTAAACGAAACGGAGTAAATCAAATGTCTAATATGTCTTATTGCAGATTTCAGAATACCCACCTCGACTTGCAAGATTGTGTTGAAGAACTGGAATATGCCGACTTAGACGTATTCTTAGATGAATTATCAGCGGCGGAGTTCGTAGCTATGCAGAAAATGTATCACCTATGTAAGTTATACATTCAGAATCATGACTTAATTATTAATAATTAGTTGACAAACGTGACCATTAGTATATAATGGTCACAACTTAACCACTTGGAGATTTTAAATGTTTTATAGTTACCAAAATGCGGTAATCCCACTAGCGGAATGTGTGTATTTACTAGAAAAAGGCCACTCATTTGATAGCAAGTGTATTAGTAATGATGAGAAACATGCACTCCACAGTATGTACGCGCTATGTCAACAATATATAACAGCCTATGACGATATAGATGCTATTATGGATTTATGTGTTGACAAGCCTGAATAACTTGTTATAATAGACACAACTTACCCACTTGGAGCAAAACAAATGATAGCTAAAATAAAAGAATTAGTATATAATGCCGCTGTTTACATTCCTTTTAACTGTGAAGGTATCCGCATTGAAACGTATGATGATAACATGTTTTATGGCGTAGGTGAAGAGTCTGGTCAAGCATACGAATTTAAGTGGTGGGATGTTGACCTAACACATGATATGTTTTATAAACTTGTATTGATGGAGAACAACTAATGTCACAATCAACGGCAACACTAACACTAACAATTACCTATAACACCACTGATGTTACCGAAGATAAACCAGATTTAATCAAACGCCATTTAGAAGCATTGGTATGGACATTGGCTCAGGATGGTGATTTATCAGGGTTTACAGATTTACTCGTTGATGACTATGATTATAATGTATCAGTAATCGAAAATAATTAGTTGACAACTGTGATCATTAGTATATAATGGTCACAACTTAAACGAAACGGAGCAAAACAAATGAAAGAATTAACAGTAGTAGAAGCAGTGGCGATTGGCGAGAAAGTAGCAATGATCCTTGAACTGAAACAAGTCAATGGTCGCTATCATACCATCTGGGGCAATAAGAGTCCAGAGGGCTTAGGTCGTGTCTTTGACCGTATCATTACTGAAAACCTAGAACCAGCGTGATTATTGAGAAGGCATATTACGCCTCAATATGGGTTATCGTAATATCGGCAGAAGTATTCATGATTGCAGATTTACACGGTTACTTCAAATAATTAGTTGACAAATGTGACCATTAGTATATAATGGTCACAACTTAACCAGCACGGAGCAAGAAAATGGCAACACGTAGCACAATCGCGAAAGAAAACAATGATGGTACTGTAACACAAGTATATTGCCATTGGGATGGTTATCCATCAGGTGTTGGCAAAACCTTATTAGATCATTACAGTAATGCCGATAAACTAGACTTATTACTATCACACGGTAGCATTAGTTCACTAGGGGATGATATTGGCGAACAACACAGTTTTTCTAATCCACATAGTTATGATACACCAGAGTATTTTGAGTGGCGCAATGATCCAAAGAATAGCACCACGTTCCACGCTCGTGACAGAGACGAGGACTTATCAATTAATACCTATGATACCTTAGTCGAGTATCTAGCAGAGTGTCAACGTGAAGAATTTGATTACATTCTGACAGCTGATGGTAAATGGAATCTATCTTATGAAGGTGGATGTAAAGAACTTATTTTAGATTAACACTTGACAAGTGAGTATGCTAGCTGTATCATTAGCATACTCATTCAACCAGAGACACACAATGAATACATTATCAAGTTATACACCAGAAGAAGTTTTAAACTATGTTGATATGCCATCAGCCGCGTATAGTGCTATTACTGACTTAATTGCTGAACGTGATGAGTTTGAAAAAGATGCCAAAGGTGCGTGGGATCAACTAGAAGAACGATCTTACGAAATTGAAGTAATCTATAATAACTTTGAAGCTATCATTAACAACCCAAGTTTTAAGGGTAATGAAATGCTACCAGAATTAATTAACCTAAGCAATGAATTATATAAACAAATATAAGCTTGACAAGTGCTTATGCTAGCTGTATCATAAGCACTTCAAATCTTTTTATATACTTTCTTATCATCTAGTCTGGTAAGGATACGCTAAAATGGGAAACGTGGGTTCAAATCCCACTTGATTATTAATCGCGGTATTCTATTCTAAACGGAAAATAACTGGCCGTCTAGGATCATGCGAATCAATGCCAATAGTCCAGTGGTTAGGGCAACCGAATTGCGTCACGTTGGTTCAAATCCAACTAAGAAAGTATTTAAAAAGATTTGACATATCATACCGTCCTGTTATAATAGACACAACTTAACCGAACTTGGAATAATGATGGATATTGTAGAATTTGCTCAACAAATAATTGAATTAAATAATAGAAATACCAAACTACGGATTGAAAACGACAGATTACGTGGTATTGAAGAAGATTATAGAGAGCTATTACAAGCTACCGTAAAATCACAAGATGTTCATTCTACGCAGGTATTAGACTTATTACTAAACGATGGCAAGTTTACTAATACAAGTGTTGACCTGTATCATAGTCACAATGGAGCAAAAACAAAATGATTACCATCCCACACGTAGTATACTACATCAAAAACAATATCATCCATTTTAGAACGTCTGATAATCATACAGGATCAAATCCTATTATCAATGATGTCAAGACAACCTTGAAATCTATCTTACAATTCTATCCTGAATATACCTTAGAATTATTAAAATAAAGTTTGACAAGTTACTATGCTAGCTGTATCATAGTCACAACTTAACCACTTCGGAGCAAAACAAAATGGCTACTAAAATTCTACTAGGCAAGATTGATAAAGAAACTGTTTATTTGACTAAGCACCAATGGGATTGTGGCTGGTACTGGGGATTTGGGTATATCGGCAATAGCAATCACCACTTTCATATCGACAGCTTAATGAAAGGTGAAACCGATGTCGATCAGATATTTGACCAAACATGGCTAACACAACAAGCGTGGTGGACGTTACGCGATCTTTTCATACAAGCGTATGGATTGAAGAAAGCCGCTGAAATATACCGTCATGGCGGTCATCAAATGAAAGTAGCAGGCTTAACTGATGTATTGCAATTACAGGAAAAAGCTGATATAATCAACGCTGATCTTGGTATATTGTTAGATAAAACATGGGATTTTATTGTAACAGAAAGAGAACAAATTGTCGTTGAATTAGCTTAAAATAAAGCTTGCTATTATCTGAGTAAGGCTTATAATAGAGCCTTACTTAACCACTTCGGAGCAAAACAAATGAGTATCTATACAGAAAATGGCTATGAAAACCGCAAAGATTATCTAAACTGTTTAGCAGAGGATTATGGCGTGGACGTTGCAAACGTATTTGTAGTAGCATCAATGCTAGGATCTAGTGAAGATTTTGATGGTTTATTATCTCATTTAGAGGATATGGCAGAATTTTAAATAAAAACTTGCAATTATCTGAGTAAGGCTTATAATAGAGCCTTACTTAACCACTTCGGAGCAAAACAAAATGGCATTAGACGCACAAGGCATACAAAACGAATTAGACGCGATAGAAGCGCAATATCAGGCTGGATTGATAATGGTAACAGAAAAGCTAGAAGCAATGATTGATCTAGTAGAAGCTCATATTAATAGCCATATAGCAGGTATACCAACGTGGAATCCCATGTTAAGTTCTTATGATAAGGCTGAAAGACAATACCGCCTATTGAAACGTATTGAACGATTTAAAAATAGATTAGAATTGTTTGTTTAATTAGTTGACTTTATCTGAGTAAGGCTTATAATAGAGCCTTACTAACCACTTCGGAGTTTTTAAAATGGCTACAAATTATTATACTGGTATATTATCATCAACGGCATCAGATGATATTGATTTTAGTAAGGTAGAAACCTTGCTACACTTTGAACCGTTAACATTGTTTGATATTACGTTTGAGGCAATGGTTACGGTTTCAGGTAGCCATACAGAACAAACTTATTACCAACCAGCTGAATATCCTGAAATCAGTGACATTGAAATTGTCAATGTTTATTTTAACTTTGAATCAGGTGAAATACGCGCCAATGCTGAACAGTTAGCAATTATGGAACAATTTAAACCTGAAAGTCAAGAAGTATTTTGGGATCTAGTTCAATCTGAAATGAAAAAAGATTTAGCATAACACTTGACATTATCCTAGTAAGGCTTATAATAGAGCCTTACTTAACCACTTCGGAGCAATACAAAATGACTAAAAAAGACTTTATCCAGCAAGCCAACGCTATCAAATTAATAGTTGACTTAGCAGAACGTAAAAGAACGGCTGAAATATTTGCCTTGACTAATTTTAAAGCTAATCCACGCTTTAATAAAGATACATTTTTTCAAGCGTGTAACGTAGAATAAACTTGCTATTATCCCAGTAAGGCTTATAATAGAGCCTTACTTAACCACTTAGGAGTTTTCAAAATGAATCAAGAATTAGCTAATATCTTACATAATGTATGGTCATTTTCAACTGGTTTGAATAAATCATTGTTTCGCTGGAATACCGCACCAGCTAATTTAGAAGTATTAGCAGGAACGGATAATTCTGGAATTGTCAAGTGGTATGGTAAAAAATATCATGTTACGCGTGATTGGGCATCCAGTGCAATTATAATCGAAAATATGTAAAATAAAGTTTGACATATCACAAGGACGTGATATAATAAACTCAACAAATCAGGAAAGACTTGCTAGGATGGCAAGACGTCGTAACAACGAGAGTCCAGCAATTTCAAAGGTAGGTTGTCTATCATTTTTATTATATAACACCCAAGTTCCCTTAGAATGATAGGGACTTCCCTTGACGGGCATCTCATCTATTCCTTAGTTGATGATTCTATTATACCAAGTTTAAAACATAAGTCAACAAAATAATAATTTATTATAATGCTTGTATTATCGAAATAACTCAGTATAATAGAATCATACCAATTAGGAGCGCAATCATGAAAAAGAAATTCTATGTACATTATACCGACATCCAATGCGACCAAGCAGGCATTGCCGAAGTTTACGCTTATTTCATTGAAGACGTGGCCGATGAGTTTGAATACTCAGGTATACGGGTCGAGTATATCAATACCGAAGAAGACGAACAAGAAGAACAATAAATTTGACAGTAGTCCAAGGATGGACGATAATAGACTCAACAGCAACCCAACGGATCAAATTATGAAACCAAACTACAATACAATAAATGCCACATTGGCAAAAATAGATAACCAATTGTTCAAGCGTATTGAACAACTCGCCATTAAAGTTGTAAAGGCAAACGAGGGAATATCTGGTTTTTGTATGGCCATGGGTTCGGCCTCATTCAGTATTGACTTTATCGAGGTGAATGAAGATGGTGAAGACTGGCGCATTCATGATGATTATGACATGGATGATGGTATACTAAACTGGCAATGGAAACATGAGGCCGCAATTAAAGAGATTTATTATATTTTGGACGAATATAACTGGATTTTTAAATTGACGGGCAATCCTGTAAGAATTGAAAAAGTAAATGGTGAAATAACTATTGCCTATAATTGGTAATTGACAAATATAATCTTTATATTTAATTTGACTTTATCTGGTAAGGCTCTATTATAAAGCCTTACCTAATCACTTCGGAGTAAACCAAATGTCATTCACAGTCAAAATAGATTTTATTGAACCAGTAACCATTTACGCTGAATTGATAAACGACATCAAGGCAAACTTTTATAAACAATTCCCTAATGGCTTTTGTCAAGTAGGAATGAACAAAGGATTATGTGAGAATACAATCGGGGTATCAATCGGTCTTGTAGGCGATTTAAAGGCCGTGACAAGCCAAATAAGATATAATGATCCAATGTATCATACTTTCTTAATATTCGTTAAGGATGACGTGTTAAGTGCTGAATTATGTCATGGTAGCTTGAAAGTCAAGCCAACTAATAGAATGTACGCAATGGAATCAGTTAAAACGAAGTTTCGTAAAACCACTGGCAATGAGGACAAGATAAGCAAGATGTATGCCAAATGGTTTGTAAACTTGAAAGCCATTGTAACAGAACAAGGCGATAATATATACAGCGCAGAACAATATAAAGATTATATTTAATTTGACTTTATCTGGTAAGGCTTTATAATAGAGCCTTACCTAACCACTTCGGAGCAAAACAAAATGAACAACGAAATTGAAACATACCTACACGCGATCAAAACATCTTATTGTATCCGTTATACCGGCAAGGCCGCGAACCCAGAAGTATTAGACCAAATGGAAAAAGAGTTCTGTGAAGGGCTTAAATTCACTGATGGCAAGGTGTATGTCAAGGTAATGTCAAAGACCTCAGTGCATAGCTTTATCGTTAAGCAGGACGGCACTAAGTTTAAACGTGGCGACATCCTAAAAGCAGCATCATGGAAAGCACCAGCGTTAAATTTCGCGCGTGGTAACGTGTTCAATGCCGATTCATTTAAAAATGTTTCGTGGACTGGCGCGTAAATAAAATTTGACTTTATCTGGTAAGGCTTTATAATAGAGCCTTACCTAATCACTTCGGAGCAAAACACATGACTAATATTGATAGATATGATGTAGTAATATGGGGCGTACTTGCCCTTACTGTTGCATTATCCTTAGCTGGCATATACATCGGAGTGGTAGGCGCATGAGTTACACCACCGCCACCACATGGGTTAAAATCAAAGAACCTGCGGCATTAGAAGTTGGAATGCTCATTGAACTGATAATTGACCGACAAGAAGGCAATGATGACGATGGCCAGTTTCACCGCCTATGTACCATTGAATCAATTACCGAAGTAAATGGCGTTTTTTATTTAGAGTTCGAAAATCTAAGGCTATCATCCCCATTAGAAATATTGAAATAAATTTGACATAGCACAAGGACGTGCTATAATAGCTACAACAAAAACGGAAAAGTGCTAGGATGGCACGTCGGCAGTCAATGCGTATCCAGTAGTTTCAAAGGTAACTCGCCTTGAATTTTAAAAAAAAAATAGTGTGAAATAAGCTTGCTTTTATCTCAAAACGGCCTATAATAGAATCATAAGTTCAGGAACGGCCTGAACTACTTCGGAGCAATCACCATGTTAGATACCTTATACAAAAAAGCTGAAAAAATCAGTGATGGCATCGCGTCCAGTGAACAAACTTTATTAAAGCTTGCCAAGGCATTGAACCCAGCGTTCCCAATGGCAGATGGCTTTAAAACCCAATGGATGATGACGCGCGAAGAGCTGTTCACCAAAGAAGACGAGCTGGCCGCTGTTCTAGTAGAAATAAAATTCCTAGAACCAATTAATTACAGTGATTACGAATAATCGCTTGCTTTTATCTGAGTAAGGCTTATAATAGAGCCTTACCTAACCAAACCCCTTGTAGGAGATGCAACAAATGAACAATTTAACAGTAGCGGCAGGTGTTTTAACCCTTATGATTATGGCTGGCATTGGCGGAGCAGTGGTTAATACAATGTACACTAAACAGCAATATGCTGGTTATGTCAAGATCGAAAAAACTAAGTCTGGATCATTCTACATTAAAGATGAGCATATCTATTCCGTAAGCGAATTGCAAACCGAAAATCAATTCGCTGGTAGCTTAACACACATCAAATAAATCTTGCAATTATCTGAGTAAGGCTTATAATAGAGCCTTACCTAACCACTTCGGAGCAAAACAAATGAATGACTTATATGAGTATCTTATCGCGGCCAGTTACAAAGTTACAATGAATAAAAATGCTACTATTAGCATTAATTCTATTACTACTAATGAGATCATTAACCTGATTAAAGGCATCAACTTTAATGATCACATTCAAGTCGAGGCCGTAGTAATCGAGTCATTGACTTACGAAATTAGACTGAAATAAACTTGCAATTATCTGAATAAGGCTTATAATAGAGCCTTACTTACTAAGGAGTAACCATGAAAACCAATCATATATATAAATCAACCCAGTCCATTGCTACCGCGTTTAGAAAAGAGTTTAAACATCAACTTGACTTTAAAATCATACCAGACCATTCCGGTAAAGGCCGTATGTATAAATGCGATACCAGAATGACTTTTTGTGACTGGCTTTATGATTTATATAAATGCGGCCTAATCAGTGAACGACTAGCACAAACCGCGTACCTATCACCCAGATAAAAATTTGACAGTTGTAGCCATTATATACTAATGGCTACAATTTAACCCTTTTGGAGATGACAGAATGTATTACTTAGTTTGTGAATGGCAAGGCTCTTTTTACGTTCGTGTAGAAACCGAACATTCTACCACTGTTTATATGGACAAAGTTCATTCAACGCATTTGAATGAAAGTGATGCTTATGCCGAAGTAGACACACTGGCAGAAGCTTTCGAGAACAATCCTGCTAATTGGGGATAATATGAAATCATTAACGTGGAACGATATATATAAAATCGGACAAACTGATAACGCTAGACGATGGTATCCTATGCCAGATATAGCCGAGTATTTTCGCGAAATACGACAGCCTAGCCGCGATTATCCGCATAGTATGGCACGAGCCGCACAAACAGTAAAATTCGCTAAATGGCTGGTAAAAAATAAGCCAGAACTAGCAGAGAAATTCGATTTAATGGAGGAGGTATAATGAAACGGATATTAATTTTAATAGCGGACACAATTGCAACTATTTTCGTTATATATGGTATCGCAGTCCTAGGATTAGGCGCACATCATACCATTATTGCAATGTAAATTAAACTTGCAATTATCTATGTAAGGCTTATAATAGAGCCTTACTAACAAGGAATAAAGATGGAAAACCTAGAAATGCGATACGAGATTTATGTCACTAATGCCGAGGCACTAGGCTGGACTATCAAATCATTCGACGAATGGCTTAACTTATACTAATCAAGGAATAACAATGGCAAAGCAAAACGTAGTAACCATAGAACAAATTACCGATGTATTATGGCGCAATTGTGAAGTTAAAACAAATGAAGCGAGAATGTGGCTTATGGCAATCGTTCGAGCTATCCTTGATATGGAATTAGAAGACAGTCCAGCGACTCTTGACCAAGTAAACGAGCAATCAGCAAGATTATTCTTTTATGGCGACACCGGCCTATGTGTAATGAAAGCAATCGGCCTTGAACAGTCAGTGGTCTTTGAAGTGGCTAGTATGTTAGGGAAACCATGCCAATCCGTCAACGATTTTAAACCTAAGAAAAAAGCTAAAATTGAAGAAGAAGAATTTTAAATAAAAACTTGCTATTATCTGAGTAAGGCTTATAATAGAGCCTTACCTAACCACTTCGGAGTTAATGTTATGAAAATTGAAGAGTTACAAGCATTTGAATCTTATGAAGCTTGCCACGATTTAGAAGAAGACTTCAACGCACCGTGGGCAGAAATCGAAGAAGAAGAAGACGAATTATTTTTCTGCTAACCACTTGACATTATCTAGGTAAGGCTTATAATAGAGCCTTACCTAACCACTTCGGAGCAAAACAAAATGGCTAAAATCACTATCAAACTAGCACCACACGTACTTCGCCTAGCAGTATATGGCGCAGGGGATCTTGTATCATTCGTAAAGACCAATGCCAAGGCATACGAATTAACTAAATCATTTCATATCTATGAGGCAGGCAAAGAAGCCGCAGAAGAGGCATTTGACCTAACCAATAACCCAGCACGCCAAGACGAACGCTTAGAGCGTTATGGCGACCATCGTTCGGTATCAGTGGGCGATATAGTGGAAGTCGAAGGGATTGATTATATATGCGATCATACCGGATGGGTAGAAATTTAATACTTGACATTATCTAGGTAAGGCTTATAATAGAGCCTTACCTAATCACTACCGGAGCAAACGAAATGATTACAGTTACTAATAAAGCAAAGCAAACCGCGCAGTATGAGAATACCAGACTAGCGGATGTATGCTTTAAAATCTGCGGCAGCGGCCTGACCATCAAAAATACCGCTGATGCTATGGAATTGCAAACTAAAATACGACTTAATGACAAAGCTAAGAAGAATGGCTACACCCAGGATGCTAGCTGTATAATCTAGCCAACGGCCGTCAAGTATAACATTATGCTAGCTGTGTTATACTTGACAAGCCCAGTACACCTGCTATAATAACACCTTACATCATTCGGAGCATATCATCATGTCAGCATTCATAGTCACTAATACACACATCGCATCAATTGCGGCCTCCTATGTGTACAATGTTACACTACACAAAGAAAGATCACCACTGCCAACAGAAATTATAAAAGTCGCTAACATATTTGCAAAAGCCAATAAAAAAAGTGTTGACTTCCGCTATAATGAAGACAATGCACTGCCAGTGTTTACAGGGTACGAAAATTGCTCTTTTTCTGCCGGAGCGCAATTATTAAAGCTGATTGATTGCCTAGATTACCAGTGCAGTGAGTTCAACGCGTGGCCGCGCACCAAAGCATATAAAATGCTTAACGAGTTATCACTCGCCATTTTAGATAATCTGGTACGAGATACCCAAGATTATTCCGATAGCGCGTGGGCAATCTAATATAACACACACAGGCGCAGGCGCACACAGGCGCAGGCGCACACAGGCGCAGGCGCACGCACACAGGCGCACGCACACAGGCGCACGCACACAGGCGCACGCACACAGGCGCACGCACACAGGCGCAGGCGCACGCACACAGGCGCACGCACACAGGCGCAGGCGCGTATAGCATACTATTTCAAAAAAGTCAAATAAATATGCAAAAAACAGGCGGCTGAGTCTAACGAAAAAATAGGCGTTTTTTGCGCTGGTAACACGAAAACAAAAAAGATGACCTAGGGTATTAAAAAATAGTTATCGTGCCGTAGTGAGCTTGTACGGCAGGATTTGATTCTAACGTAAAAGACGCTATTTTCACTGTTTTTACGATATAATTTGACAAACTAAAATTACTATGATCCAGCCTATACGAAAATAAAATTTGACTTTTATTTTTTTATGACTATAATTCTAAGCCTACCCGCTGATTCCCAGCGGAGTTACGGAGCGGTAACATGAATATAAATATAAAGGCATTTAAATCAGGTCGTCATTATTCTGACAATGGGCAACGTATCGCATATTGTGCGGTCAATAACGGGGTTTTAATGGCGGACATCGACCGTAATATTAATTATTATTTTTTTACCAATCTGCGCCCAGAATGGCTAACAAATCAAATAGTATTATCATTGTATGATAACGGGGCAGGGAAATCGGCAAGAGAAGAAGACCGCCATTTATTACCACTGTTGAAAGAGGCAGCAGAAAAATTATAATTTAATTTAATTTGTGTAAGGGTATTGCATTCTAAGCAATACCCTGTATAATTGAAACCAGTCCAGCAATCCTGCTGGATACCAACGGAGCATTAAAAATGGCTATATCATCAAATCAAGTTACTAGCTTATTATCATCTTTGAAAGGCACAACGTTCGCCAAAATAGAATATTCTACCGTTGTTGCTACAAGCGCGGCTAATAAAGCTATTAAAATAGTTAAACATTCTACCGCCAACGTGCAATTATTCAATGGCATAAAAGACTATAAAGCCGTATACCTTGCGGCGGTTAAGCGTTCAGCGGCTAAAATTGAATCAAACGATAACGCAAACGTTGAATCGTTTGAACTAACGCCAACATGGTATGATCATACAGAATGTTTCAGCCTTGTTAATCATAATAAAACAGGCGCGGCTTATTTGTTCGCTATATATAATAAGGCTGACAGCTATTATGAGATAGATGGCGTTAAGGCATCAAAACAAGCGGTAGCGGCTTATTTAACGCCTAGCGCGGCTAAGGCATTGCTGGATGATTCAGGCATCACCTACAACGTAAAAAATGACGTTAGCCACACTGTTATCGTAAGAACCGTATCATTAGATAATATCCATTCAATCAAAGCAATGGGCGATACAATAGCCTAGGCTATACGATAACCGCCTAGGCTATACGCTGGTATAGCCTAGGCATCATTCAAGCCTTGACGGGCATATTAGAGGGATTACCATGCACTATTTTGACGTAGTAACACACGAACAGACCTACGCCGTATCACAAGACGATCTAGGCGAGTTACTGGTTGAATTACAAGCCGACCTAACACATGTCTTAGACGTGAGCAAGGTAGACGGTCAGGTGAGTTATGGACTTGCCGACCATAGCGGCTACGTGGTAGACCACACTAACCCAGACTGGAGCGAGTCCGCTATGCTAGGCGAGTAATCCTTAACAGGGTAGATGGCACGGTAAGCAATTACCGTGCCATCTTTGTTTATGTTGGTGTGTATCATAATAAAAATATTTTGTCAAATTTATTTTGTTTGTAATTAAATTTGACAAAATAATAAAAAAATGTTAGGAGGGGGGCTGGGCATATATATGCAAGAATCGTGCCAACTTTGAATAGTTTGTATCATTTTTTTATTCTATTCATTTTTTTATTCTATTCATTTTTTTATTCTATTCATT
>CAIVGC010000061.1 GCA_903905335.1 uncultured Methylococcaceae bacterium | reverse complement strand
GGGGGATAAGTGGCGACTTGAATTGTTAGCGAAAAATTATGTCGACTAACTTTAAGCCAGATTACCTCGGCATTATTTTTTGTTGCGGCGCATAAAAAAAATCGGGCGCTTACATTCACGCTAAATACCCCAGCAGATATTTTTGTTGCCTTACACGGGCGCTAGATGCCACACCAGCTATTCTTGTTGCCTTACTATTGTATTTAAAAAGTTAAGCCAACATTTTTGTCGCCTAGTGATGGCGCTAATTAACTGACTAGGCGTTTTTGTGCGCGAACTATCCTGATAATTAACTCACCAGCCGTTTTGGTTGGCATATAATCGGGCTAAATATTTAGAAAAGATTTAGCTTAGGGCAGTAAACTCGGCGGGCGCTATATCTTTAGACGCGAAGGCACTAACAAGTATCGCCTTTGGTATGACTATTGGTATTAATGCCTGTAACTATCGTTGTGACCTATGCAACCAGCAGCAGGTGGAGAACAGTTTCAAAGCTCCGTTTGTGTCGGAATACCTAACAGAGAATCCAGCCTTAGGTGTTACCTTTTAGGTAGCATGATAAGTCATAGTTCCGAAGAACCTGGCACCACTGCGTTTCATCGAGGCTACTTGCTTACAGTTCTTGATTGGCCGAAACTGCATCAAGCAGAATTATTGGCTGATGGGGATTTATGACTAGCTAATCAACATCCCCATTGACCCTTTAAAATAGTAGGTGCATGTCATGTATTGGGATGTATTAGAAGTAAAATACATTGCTGGACGTGACTGGCTATTCGCTTTGCCGATGGTCTTTCTGGTATTTTACATATAGACCGTTCTTTTTGTATCGGTGTGTTTTAACCTTTTAAAAACAATGACTTGGTAACTTGTGCTGAAGTTGATAATGGCGCATTGGTTTGGCCAAATGGCTTAGACTAACGGCTTTATCGTTAACCCAATATTCCTACGTGAAGAGCTTAGGTTGCAAAAAGATGCAACCTAAGCTACGTGACTTTTTAATGAAAAAAACGTGTCGAGTAATTTTTTATTAATTTTCGCTGAATAGTTACATTTATTTATGCATAAAAGATATCCGTAGGGAATACCTATACCTAAGCGATAACTTCGATTATTTTTACGTTAATAATGTACGTATAAATTTACATTTTATGATGTTAAAAACGAACACTAGATAAAAAATGCAATATTTTCTAAAAGTTATTACCTTACTAGAAACTAAAGGTTATACAAGGGCTACGGGCAAACAAATGCAGCGTGATTTATAAAAAAGTCATTGGTAGTTCTACGAATTACATATCATTATAATTTAATGGATAATAATTCCAAGTATGCCTCATAACGCATTAATACAAATGGCATCCTTAGGTAACGGTAATAGCCTCACTTTTCCACAACAAACCCTGATATCTTTTACAAAACCCATTGAGTCGTTTTTTATGAGCAAGATCATACGAGCTTTAGATGCAATTATTTCCTCGTTTATACTATTGACTATCGGTGTAATGATTTTTTTTGCAATTGCCCATAGTGGTTATGCAGTACTAGACTTATGGAAGCATGTGCATGATCAAGAATTTTCTTTAGAACTCATGTATCTTGTAACCAGCTCTCTGGTCTTCGTAAAAGCCTATCGCATTCTGGCTGCTTACCTAATAAACCAACACATTCAGATAAAGTTGTTAGTGAAAATTGCCATCATAGCATCAACAATGGATGTAATATTCAATATGCGACACAACGATATTTGGCAAAACATTATTATGGCTGTGTTTGCGCTTGCCATACTAGTTATCTACTCTGTTTTCGGGAATAAGCTAGATGAATATGAAAAATAAATCGTAGCTAAACGTAATGGCAATAAGTCCAAACTCATGCAATGTAACAACAGCCAAGTAGGGTGGCAACGCTTTTAATCAGCAAATGGTTGGCAAAGGATAAAGCTGTTTACACACCCGTGTGACTTACAGCTTAAAATAGTCATTCGACAATAAACGAAAACCCGACAAAATGTGCACTATGCGCACGGCATCTGCTTGTACTGTATAGAAAATCATTTCCCTATTGGGTAACTACTGAAAGTTTCTTTGGACGCCCTTGCCTTTGCCTACATTTTCCCCTTCTCACAGGGCAATGGTTGGACTTCCGCCAACTAGCTCACTACCATGCCAGTCGCACCGCATTTTATCGCTCCCAAGCTCTGCGCTCATCCACCGATTGTGCCGAATGCGCGAAGCTTTCCGGCCTACTGCCTTAAGTTGGTAGCCTAAAACTTGGAATATAATAGCTTTAGCTATTACTTTGTAAAACGAAGGAAACTGTTTTACTTCAAACACTGGGCCATTAAACTAAACATCTAAAAAGTTGATTGGGGCTTGTAATTAATGGATAATGTCCAGTTTTCAAACGTATTTATAGTATTTTTTATGAACATTACCATGCTTAAAGCAAAGCTACACCGAGCTACCGTGACTCGTTCAGAATTAGGCTATGAAGGTTCTTGCGCCATTGACGGCACTATTCTTGATTTATCAGGCATCAGAGAATACGAACAGATTCAAATTTACAATATTAACAACGGCGCACGCTTTACAACTTATGCCATCCGTGCAGAAGATAATTCTGGCATTTTTTCCGTTAACGGTGCGGCAGCTAGGTTAGCCTGTGCTGGCGATCTCATTATTGTTTGTGCCTACGCTAGCTTAGATTCAAAAGAAGCTGAGCTACATAAACCAACGCTGGTTTATTTTAATGAAAAAAATGAAGTGCTGCGTACCGCTTCGGCTATTCCTGTACAGCCACTGTAAATCCCCGTAGCTTGGGCTGCATGCTGTTCGCAACCCAACTTTATCATGCTTCGATGCTGGGTTAACGATGAAGCTGTTAGCCCAACCTCCCTGTTCTACATTTTTACCCTAAACCAAGCCGCATAAAGTGCTGGCAAAAACAAAATAGTAAGTACCGTCGCTACCGCTAAACCGCCCATAATAGCCACGGCCATCGGCCCAAAAAAGACGCTACTGGTCAGTGGTATCATCGCTAAAATGGCTGCAGCCGCCGTGAGCATAATGGGTCTAAAGCGCCGTAGAGTTGATTCAACGATAGCTTGCCAGCCTTCAATGCCTGTGGCACGATCTTGTTCTATTTGATCGACTAAAATAACAGAGTTGCGCATAATCATACCCGACAAGGCAATGGTGCCTAGCATGGCGACAAAACCAAAGGGCTTATCAAATAACAATAAAGCGATAGTGACACCAATCAACCCTAAAGGCGCAGTTAATAACACTAAAAAGACCCGAGAAAAACTTTGCAGCTGCACCATTAAAATGGTCAATACAGCAATTAAAAACAGCGGAAAGCCTGCCGCTACCGAAGCGCCGCCCTTAGCTGATTCTTCAACTGCACCGCCAGTTTCTATACTAACTCCAGAAGGTAAGCTCGCTTCAATAGCGTCTAATTGCTGATCTATTTGCTGCGAGACCACAGCTGCTTGCAAATCACCTTGTAAATTAGCTCTTACTATAATTGACGGCTGACGATCTCGTCGCCAAATCACGCCTTCTTCAAAGGCTGAACTAATCGTCGCTAATTGTGCTAGAGGCACAGCACCTGAAGGCGTGTTAATCATTAAGTCAGGTAAATGTGACAAATGCGTGCGCTCCCCTGCTGGGCCTCGGGCCACTATGCTTATGCGCTCATTACCTTCCCTAAATTCAGTCACAAACAATTCTCTGGAAGCTGCATTGATGATCGTAGCGACATCCACTGTACTCACGCCTAATAGACGTGCTTTCGCTTGATCGACTTCGACATGAATCACTTTGCTAGGCTCTTCCCAATTAAGTTGTACATTGAGCAAATTTGCATGAGTACGCATGACGCCAGCCACTTGCCTGGCAATCTCGCGTATTTCGGTAATATTGGTACCAGAAACCCGAAACTGAACCGGAAACCCCACCGGCGGACCATTTTCTAAGCGCAGTACCGAAGCGCGTAACTCAGGGAAATCACTCTCAAATAAAGACAGTAAATCTAAACGTAAGGCTTCCCTTGCGGCCAAGGTTTTGCTAAGAATAACAAACTGACCAAAACCTCGATGCGGCAATTGTATATCTAAGGGTAAATAAAATCTGGGCGCACCAGTGCCTATATAAGCCACGAAATTATCGATACCTTCATGTTGTTGCGACCAGTTTTGTAACCAAAGCTCTAGCTTTTTGGCTTGTGCATTGGTGGCCTCATAGGAAGCACCTTCGGTCATACGTAAATCAACCACGAGTTCAAGACGAGTTGAATCGGGAAAGAACTGCTGCTGCACTTTACCAAAGCCCACAATAGACATCACAAACACCAACAGAGTAATGGCTAACACTGTTTTTCGGTAACGAACACAGCGTGTAATCAGTACTCGTAACTTTTGGTAAAACGGTGTGTTATAGATATCGTGATGACCAATGCTGCCAAGGCTTTCGCTTAAATTAAAACGTTTCTTTAACCAAGCGCTTATTTTTGAAGGAGCCGGTGCTTCAGTGTAATTAGGTAGTAAGTGATAGCCCAAAAAAGGCACTAATATCACCGCAGCAAACCAAGAAATAATCAGGGCTATGGCCGAAACTTGAAAAATAGACCTCGTATATTCACCCGTAGCAGAACTTGCCGTTGCAATCGGCAAAAATCCAGCCACTGTCACCAAAGTACCTGTGAGCATAGGCATGGCGGTAGAACTATAAGCAAAGGAGGCGGCTTTGACTCGACTCCAACCCTGCTCCATTTTAGAAGACATCATTTCTACGGCAATAATGGCATCATCGACCAATAAGCCTAAAGCCAAAATCAACGCACCTAGTGATATTTTGTGCAAGCCTATACCATTGAGATACATCACCAAAAAGGTACTAGCCAACACCACGGGAATAGTAATAGCCACCACCATACCACTACGCCAGCCTAAAGAAAGCAAACTGACACTGAGTACAATCACCAACGCCTCTATCAGCGACTTTACAAAATCATTAACCGAATGTGCAACAATTTTAGGTTGTAAAGTAACTGGATTTAAGGCTAAACCCACTGTTAATTCAGGAAGAATTTTTGCCATGACCTTATCGAGTTCCTGACCCAAACTAATGATATCACCACCATCTTTCATGCTGATGCCCAAGAGCAAGCTGTCTTTACCTTGATAGCGAATACGGCTCTTAGGTGGATCTTCATAGCCTCTATAAATATGCGCGACATCACCCAGTCTAAAATCTTGGTTATTAGCGCGTAGACGTAATTGATTTAAATCGTCTACCGTATTGTAACGACCTGAGACGGCAATGCGAATGCGCTCATCTGAGGATTCAAAGGTGCCACTAGGCACTACCGTATTTTGTGCTTGCAAAATACCTATAAGAGCATTGGCACTAAGACCTAAACTGACTATTTTTGCATTTGATAACTCAATAAAAAGACGCTGTTCTTGCTCACCGAAAAATTCGACTTTTGCGACATCCGGGAGTTTTAATAACTCCGTCCTTATCAGTTCGGCCTGTTTCTTTAAAGCGGCATAATCAAAACCATCGCCTGTTAAGGCATACATACTGCCGTACACATCACTAAACTCATCATTGAAAGTTAAGCTTTCAATGGCTTGCGGCAAGGTATGACGAATATCACCTACTTTTTTACGAACCTGATACCAAACCTCAGGGATATCTTTGGATAAAGTATCATCTTTGGCCACTAAAAAAATCATCGACTCCCCAGGACGCGAAAAACTACTGGAATAATCTAAATGCGGCACTTCCTGTAGTTTTTTTTCTAACTTGTCAGTGACTTGTTGCTCGACTTCTTGAGCACTCGCGCCTGGCCAAGTGGTATGCACCAACATGACTTTAAAAGTAAAAGGAGGATCTTCAGACTGACCTAATTTAGTATAAGAAAACAAGCCAGTAATAGTCAG
>CAIVGC010000060.1 GCA_903905335.1 uncultured Methylococcaceae bacterium | reverse complement strand
GGTTGATGGTGCTCATTCTGGCTCAGTCATCTTCAAAGGCAAAGCAATCCCTAGAGCAGGTGCTTATCATTTTCAAATGTGTAAAGGCACTCTGCCACTAACTGAAGATGGCTGGATATTATGCGGCGTCAGCACGCGTGCAGAATTAGAAGTAAGTGGTCTTGATGTAATGTGTCTATATTATTTTCGCATAGCGGCAATCACGCCAGAAGGACTTACTGATTATAGTGAGCCTGTTTCTAAAATAGTGGTTTAAACGCTTATACATACACAAGTAATGCGCCATACCCGCCGGGAAGCCGGTATCCAGTGTCAGGGATAGTAATCTCGAACGTCCAATAACCCTTGATTCCGAAAGTACATTCCGAAATCAAGGACTTTGAGACAAAGAGCCTAATGATACGAGCCTAGCTAAAGTGATTTATGCCTGAGACTATTATGACTTCCACGCCTCTAGTCGTTGATTTGGATGGCACACTGATTCGCACCGATATGTTGCATGAATCAGCACTAAGAGTCCTACGCGATCAACCAATGGCGATATTATTGTTCCCCTATTGGATATGGCTAGGCAAGGCTGTACTCAAGAGAAAATTGACTCAGTTCACCGACTTTGACCCCAGTTTGTTGCCCTATCATCAGGAGTTATTGACCTGGTTAACAGAGCAACAAACTCAAGGTAGAACCTTGATTTTATGCACGGCTACCGATCAGACCATCGCCTTAACGATAGCGAAATATCTTGGCATTTTTGAGACAGTGATGGCCAGTGATGGCCTAACTAACTTATCAGGAAAACACAAAGCCGAGGCTCTGGAGCAGCGTTATGGCAGGGCTGGTTTTGATTACGCAGGCAACTCACGTGCCGATATTCCAGTATGGCAAAAGGCTCGTCAGGCAATCGTCGTTAATGCCTCAGAGAAAGTCACTCAAAAGGCTAAAGAAGCTTGTGTAGTGGAACAAATATTTCCTACGTCTACTGTTGGCTTATCAACTTGGCGCAAAGTGTTGCGCCTACATCAATGGCTAAAAAATGCTTTATTGTTTGTGCCGTTATTAGCGGCCCATCAACTAACTAACACAGAAGCATGGCTAGCACTTACTTTGGCTTTTTTCTCATTTAGCCTCTGTGCTTCATCGGTTTATATTGTTAATGATTTACTGGATCTGGAAAGCGACCGCCAACATCCACGTAAATGCAAAAGGCCGTTTGCCGCAGGTTTAGTGCCTGCATCCGTTGGCGTTGCCTTAGCACCTATATTGCTGCTGGCTAGCTTTGCGTTAGCTCAACAGGTCGGCGGTCATTTTATACGCTGGCTGGTATTTTATTTTGTATTGACCTGTGCTTACTCGTGGGGATTGAAGCGCTTAATGCTGGTGGACTGTTTAACCTTAGCGATGCTTTACACGCTACGTATTGTTGCTGGTGCGGCCGCTATCAGCATGAGTTTATCTTTTTGGTTACTGGCGTTTTCTGTATTCTTATTTTTATCGCTAGCTTTTGTAAAACGCTATGCAGAACTAGAAGTGCAGTTATTAAGTGGTAAACAAAAGACCCTAGGCCGGGGTTATTACACCTTAGATGCGCCTTTGTTACAGACTATGGGTATGACGTCTGGTTATGCCGCCATCTTAGTATTGGCTTTTTATCTTAATAGTGATGCCGTCACTAAGCTTTATAAAATGCCAGAACTGATCTGGGCTGCAGTACCTATTATGTTATTTTGGATTAGCTGGATGTGGATGAAAGCGCATCGAGGTGAAATGCATGACGACCCCTTGGTTTTTGCCGTCAAAGATAAAGCTAGTTTGCTGGCAGGTTTGGCTTTTGCTGTGGTTTTGGTGGTAGGTACAGTAGGTTGGTCATGGTAGCTATGTCAGCTTGGGGACGATTGAATAATTTTGAGCATGAAGTTATCGCGCTATCTGATAGACATCAAGTTGCCAGGCAATTAAAAAACAAACTTACAGGCATCGCTCATGGCATGGGTCGCAGCTATGGCGATGTTTGTCTAAATCCCAATGGCATATTGTGGCAAACAACAGCACTGGATCGTTACATTAGCTTTAATGAAAATACCGGTAGCCTAGTGTGTGAAGCTGGCTTACTGTTGCGAGACATTCAGCGCTTGTTTATTCCTCGTGGTTGGATGTTACCAGTCACCCCTGGTACTCAACTAATAACAGTAGGTGGTGCCATTGCCAACGATGTACACGGCAAGAATCATCATGGCTCAGGCTCTTTCGGTGATCATATTAAATGGCTTAAGCTGATTCGTACCGACGGCACTATTATCGAATGCGGCCCTGACCTGCTGCCAGATTGGTTTTCTGCCACCGTTGGTGGTTTTGGCTTGACGGGAGTCATTACCGAAGTCGAAATTCAACTGCGCAGGGTATCTGGTCCATGGCTAAGCACTGAAACAGTGCCTTATGCCAATCTGAACGAATTTTTCCAGTTAGCTGACGCTTCTGAAGCCGACTGGGAACATACCGTTTCATGGATAGACTGTGTTGCCAAAGGTGGGCGAGGACTCTTTATGCGAGCAAATCCAACTGACCGCGCTGAACACCATGAGCCCAAAACTCAAAAGTTGACCATGCCTTTTGTACCCCCTTTATCTTTGGTCAATCCTCTGTCGCTAAGGCCTTTTAATACGGCTTATTTCAATCTAAAAAAATGGCAGGCGGGTAAGAATATCGCCCATTATGAAGCCTTTTTTTATCCGCTAGATAACTTGTTGGAATGGAATCGGATGTATGGCCCTAAAGGGTTTTACCAGTACCAGAGCGTGGTGCCGCGTGAAATAGGATGCGATGCTGTGCAAGCCATGTTAAAGGAAATCGCCCATTCGGGCGAAGGGTCCTTCCTTGCTGTGTTGAAAACATTTGGCAATCGCCAACCCTTAGGCATGATGAGCTTCCCGCAGCCAGGTGTAACCCTAGCATTGGACTTCCCCAACAAGGGCAAACGAACCTTAAAGCTTTTTGAACGACTAGACGCAATCGTACGAGAAGCACAGGGTCGAATTTATCTTGCTAAAGATACACGTATGCCACGAGATTTATTCGAGGCGGGCTATCCACGCCTTGCCGAATTTTTACACTACCGTGATCCCGGCATAAGTTCGGCATTATCACGACGCCTAATAGGATATTAACTGATGCAAGACAACAAAAGAATCGTCATCATCGGAGCAAGCTCGGCTATCGCTGAACATTGCGCCCGTTTGTGGGTAGAAAATACCAATGTCGATTTGACGCTGGTTGGACGTAATGCAGAGAAAACAGAGCGCGTGGCCGCAGACCTACGGGTACGTAGTCCACTATCGATAATTCGAGTGCTTGAAGCAAACTTCATAGCTCCGCTTGCAATTTCGCAACTCGTTGATGAAATCTGTGCAAAAGGCATTATTCATACAGTATTGATCGCTCATGGCTCACTACCCGATCAAGCTGCTTGTCAACAGGATTTAACTGCCTGCCATGAAGCATTACTTGTTAATGGCATTTCTCCCGTACTCTTTGCAGAGGCTTTCGCAGGTCACATGCAAATAGCCAATCAGGGCACGTTGGCAATTTTCGGCTCAGTGGCTGGCGATAGAGGACGAAAATCAAACTATGTTTATGGTGCAGCCAAGGGCATGGTTACGCGCTATGCACAGGGCCTACAACATCGTTTAGCCAATACTGGTGTCAAAGTCGTACTAATCAAGCCCGGCCCAACCGATACGCCGATGACTGCACATCTAAAACAGCAAGGTGGTCTGGCTAAGGTAGAAGACGTTGCCAAACTCATAGTTAAAGCCATACATCAAGGCAAGCCGGTTGTTTATGCACCGGCCAAATGGGCTGTGATTATGATGGTTATTCGGCATTTGCCAGCGATTATTTTTAATAAATTGGAAATATAACTGATATGACAAATATATCTAAATCAATTAGCGTGATATTACAATTGGTCCAATTAACATTTTTTTTTATTTTAGTAGTTTTTGTTTTCCACTTCAGAATATTTCCTTATGCTGATGATTGGATATATGTAGAACCGCTGAATATGAATGCAATTACGGAATTCATAACATGGTCTTTCAAACAACATGTGGACCACAGAATTCCAATTCAAAAAGTTATACAGTTTGCTTTAGCTAGATATTCTTGGTACGACTTTAGAGTTCTGGTTTTCTTTAATATTATCATTGCACTATTTACGTCTCTAATGTTGATCTCTATCGCTAAAACATATCGTGGTTATCAACACATTGGAGACATTATAATCCCTATGATTATAATGTCTCCAATGGCAGCATATTCACTGTGGGCGTTTCAGTTTCAATTCTTATCTTGTATTTTCTTCGTGTCCGCAAACATTTATTTTGCATGTCAATATACAAAAACAGGAAAGACTTATTACGCCACATTAAGTCTAATGCAGTTATTTCTTTGTACTCTATGCGGAATGAATGGTGCCATTTTCTCTACGGTATTAATCAGCGGAATAATCACTTATTTATTCTATGAATCAAGACAGGGAAATAAAGTTGATAAATGGCTAATTACGTTTGCGATGCTTGTACTTTTTGAAAATATTATTATATGGTTACTTTGGGAACCTTCCTCTGCTTCTGAACCTACTACAGACCTAATTGGTATTGTAGGAATATTTTTCAGAATGTTGCCTGCCAGCATGATTACATTTACATCTTTCCATGCTATAGCTTGGAAGATTGTTATCATTATAGCTGCATTGATGCTGACGTTTTATGGGTTTTACAGAAGCTTGAAAAAAATAAAACTCAATTTTTCAGATATAATTCTAATACTTAGTATTTTGGCTTCGCTTGCAGTCTTATTTTCGATTGCAATTGCAAGAAGCAAAATACAAGGCGGCTGGAGCTACACTTTACCTAGTCACTATGGCTACTTGACAATTTTTCTGCCAATTATAACTTGGCTGATAATCTCAAAATTCTTCAGTTCTAAAATAAGTCTGTTAATTAGCATAATTGGTATTGTTATATTCACCCGCACTTATCTAGAAAACTATACCTTCCGTCATAACATGGAAAAACCTGATTTTAAAGAACAGAGCATCATTAATAATGCTCTGAAAGAAAACCCAGATATTCATG
>CAIVGC010000059.1 GCA_903905335.1 uncultured Methylococcaceae bacterium | reverse complement strand
TTCTAAGCACATAGAATTAT
Source organism: uncultured Methylococcaceae bacterium (assembly GCA_903905335.1). Lineage (GTDB taxonomy): Bacteria > Pseudomonadota > Gammaproteobacteria > Methylococcales > Methylomonadaceae > Methylobacter_C. The sequence goes on along the minus strand of CAIVGC010000059.1, from coordinate 2,788 downwards.
CGAGTTAGATTGCACCAATACAATCTATTCCACATCTGTATGAGTGAACGCTTAATATACTACCGATAACATTTTGCCATGATAAACCGCACTGTTTTTTTTGCTACTGGCTTGTATTTAGTCTTTGTCATCTATGGCAGTCTTGTGCCTATGGTATTCAATTACTTATCCATTGAAACTGCCTTAACACAATTTAAACACATACCTTATTTAAACTTAGGCAGTGCCTCTAGGGCAGATTGGGTAGCCAATATAGTGCTGTATATTCCTTTGGCTTTTGCACTATCAGCGAATTTTAATCGAGTACAGTCCTTATTAGGCAGGCTTTTAGTTGCCATCTTAGTATTAGCTTTTTGTCTTCTAGTCGCCGTTGCCGTGGAGTTTACCCAATTATTTTTTCCACCTCGTACCGTCTCATTAAACGATTTAATCGCTGAAGCCATAGGATCGCTGATCGGTGTGCTGAGCTGGCTATTTTTAAGTGCTTATTTTTCGAACTTATGGCGACAGTTACTAAGTGCTAACGTACTATCAGTAAAATCAGCCATTATCTTTTATATACTTATTTATGCAGTACTTAGCCTATTCCCTTATGACTTTGTCACCTCCATCGCTGAGCTCAATCTGAAATTAGCCGATGGCTCAGATAGCTTTTTTATATCAGTATCTACTTGCCAAGCCAATGAGGGGCGCTGTGGATTTAAAATCCTTTCAGAAATAGCCGTATTATTACCGTTAGGGTTTTTATGTGCTTATTTACCCACTATAAAACAACCAATAACCGTTGCTGTATTACTAGGCTTTTGTATAGGCCTAATACTTGAGTTAATACAAGTCTTCTTGTTATCTGGCTCTGGGCAAGGATTATCCATCATGACTCGCATGATCGGCATGGGCTTGGGCGCTAGCTTATGGATGAGATTTCAAACCTTAGATGCATCTGCTACACTCGGCTTGCTAAAACGATCGCTGTACTTAATTCTACCTCTCTATCTATTACTACTGCTCGCAGCTAACGAAGAACTTACTACTCAGTGGTTATTACTACAACCAGCCCTAGAAAGACTGAAAGACATACATTTTTTACCTCTGTATTATTTTTATTACACCTCTGAAGGCGTGGCCTTAGTGAGCCTGTCAAACATCATCGGCCTTTATTTTCCTATCGGTTTATTTTGTTGGCTTAGTTCTATCAATAAAGATTATCTGCAGCGCCCTCCTACCTTACATTGGTTTTATGTGGGATTACTTGCCGGGCTAATTGCATTGCTTATAGAGACGGGTAAATTGTTCTTAATCCATAAACATCCAGACCCCAGCAATATATGGATTGCCTTTATTGCGGCAGTAGCTTGCTATCAAATTCTGAGCGTCATCCCACGATGGTTATTGCATGCTCATAACCCTATCGCCGCTATGACCATTGAGCCACTTATTGCCCCCTATCAAAATACACTACCTTATCAGTTACCTGCTTTTGAGAACGATAAGCGTTGGCGCATCGTGTCCTTATTATTGTGGAGCGTCATAATAGGGAGCCTATTTGATTACCCTATAGCTGCCTTAGCCTTGGGCTTATTTCTAATAGGCTATTTCACGTTACTGGCCTATGTGCCTTATGCGTGGTTAATCGTTATTCCTGCTTTATTACCACTGATGGATTTTACTCCGTGGACAGGTCGCTTTTTCTTTGATGAATTTGATCTACTAATTTTAACCACCCTAGCCTACTACTTTTGGCATAAACCTATACATGCACAGCGCTCACTGTTGACGATACCCGGCACGTTACTGTTAACGCTCTTTACTCTGTCATATAGCATCAGTTTATTAAGAGGCTTATTACCCTTACCTGTCATCAATGCCAACACCTTTAACCATTACTACAGTCACTTTAATAGCTTACGAGTGGGTAAAGGTTATCTCTGGAGTTTATTACTACTACCTTTTTTGCAACTCACTCTGCGCCGCTATCGCTATACTCCTTATTACTTTGGCTATGGCATTTTGTTAGGCTTAACGGGAGTATCATTATTTGCCATCCTCGAACGCCTAGTTTTCGTCAATTTATTTGATTTCAGTAGTGACTATCGCATCAACGCTTTATTTTCGAGCATGCATACCGGTGGCGGACATATTGAAAGCTATTTAATGTTAACGCTACCGTTTATAACGTTGCTATTTATTAAGGATCCTGACCATAAAAGGCGATGGCTATCGGGTCTTATTTTATTTGTAGTCAGTATCTATACCTTACTCGTGACTTTTTCACGTGGCGGCTATCTTGGTTTTTGTGTAACCTTTTTAGTCTTGTTACTCTCCTTGCTCATAGGCTTTAAAAAATCCACTCTATTTAACAAACAACATTTGTTACCTTTATTGTTACTAGCCATCAGTTTATTGATTGCACTACCGGTATTGCGCGGCAGTATGATCCAACAACGCTTTAATGCATTTCATCAAGATCAAAGCAGTCGTAGCGCTCACTGGCAAAATGCCTTATCCATGCGAGACAATGATTTAGAGACCTCTTTATTCGGCATGGGCTTAGGTAGCTTTCCACGCACCTTCTTTTGGCTGAATAATGAAAATAGCAAGCCAGCCAGCTATGAAATAATCACCGAAAAAGACCAAACTTATTTACGTTTATCCGGCGGTGATGCTTTGTTTTTGGCTATGTCATCATTAACTATGGAATTTTTTAATTCTTTTTAATAGAATAATGATCTGTAGATTTTCAATGGGAGATCATCATGAAAAGTGCCGAGTTTAATCTATTGATTACTGC
>CAIVGC010000058.1 GCA_903905335.1 uncultured Methylococcaceae bacterium | reverse complement strand
TATGGCTTTTTCAAACTGCTGATTAACCGCATAATATTCACCCATAAAAAAATTAACATAGGCATCGTTAGGATCTTCTTGATAAAGCACATCAAGATCAGCCTTAAAGGTCGGCATTAATAGTGACTGTCTAAGTTGGGCTATTTTCACCCCCCACTCAGCCTCCTTGTTTTTTCTATTGCCCTTAAATTCTACCCAAAAAATTCGCTCCGCATCAGCATAACGACCAATATTTAAGGCGTTATCGCCTTCAACAATGGACTGATTAACAACCACTTTAGGTTTTTTAGACACATCATAAAGATGAGTGAGGCGGCCACCGGCCACGGCGACTATGATAAAAATAACAATAAAACTAATTCTTCGAATATTTTCATTAACTAACCATCGCCCTGTTCTATATATAAAACTCATGGATTAATCCTAATTAAAAACCTTACATCCTGACATTTAGCTATTAACATGAAACTTAACGATATCATTCAGCTTCTTGTAAATACTAAATCCTTCAAACATTATGTGTTTTTTTATAAACCGCTGAATAGCTGCGTAATATCAGTTAATAATACAAAAAAGCCCAATAACTGCCTGTGCTTGTATTAACAAGACCCAACTAGTATTGTTTTTCTATATTTATCACTGTTTAGAGTATAACGGTATGTATTTTTAATTTATAGTTGTTTTAGTTAAATTCGCGCTATGAATTACTCAAGATTCTCATTCACTCTCAAGTTGTTTGCGTGCTTCTGCTAACAGCCCCATTTGAGCTTCCGTTAATGTTGGAAAATCTAAGTTAAGTTTGTGTAAACGGGTAGTAATGATATCAGCGACAGCTGTGCGCATAGCCCATTTATCATCTGCGGGAATAATATGCCAAGGGGCCCACTCTGTACTAGTCGTATTAATAGCGTCTTCATAAGCTGACATATAATCATCCCAATACTCTCGTTCGATAAGATCAGATGCTGAAAACTTCCAGTTTTTTTCAGGTCTGTCTAGGCGTTCCATAAAACGCTTTTTTTGTACTTTTTTCGAAACATGTAAAAAGAACTTAAGTATGATCGTACCATTACGCGCCAAATGCTGTTCAAAGGCATTAATGTCTTGGTAACGCGAGTCCCAGAACGCGCGATCTTTTTTTCCAGCAGGCAATTTTTTTAGAAGCTCGGAATGAACTTTAACCACCAGCACATCTTCATAATACGAGCGATTAAAGATGCCGATACGCCCTCTCTCCGGCAAGCTTTTCGTGTAACGCCAGAGAAAATTATGATTTAATTCTTCAGTCGAAGGCTGCTTAAAACTGAAGACTTGACAACCCTGGGGGTTAACTCCAGACATCACATGTTTAATAGTACCGTCTTTACCTGCCGCATCCATAGCCTGAAAAACAATTAAGACCGAATAGCGATCATCTGCGTACAATAATTGCTGAACCTTAGCTAATTCTGCTAAATCTTGTTCCAGTAACATGCAGGCGTTATTTTTTGATTCCACCTTACCGACTGTTTTAAGGGCATCAGTCTGAGTCCAGCCTGTGGGACAATCTTTAAGTCGAATTTTTTCTCCGGCCTTAACACGAATAAAACCCTTATATTTATCTTTTTTCATCAAAACTCCTTTTATGCACACATATAGATCGTACTAAAGACTATTCAACGACAAAACAACTGTCAGCTCTTTATTATCTCGAACAGGATCGATCACAGTATCAAGAATAAATAAGCGCTCAATCGCTACGCCCTGTTTTACCATGTAATTGGCGATCACTTGGGCTCTAGCCGAAGCCAGTCGCTTCAAACGATCTTCTTCTGGTTTAATAATGGTAAACAGCTTTTGTTTTGCCGTTTCATAAAAATCACCGGCATTGGAGTTTTTCAATTGAGGCAAGCCTAGCAATGACCTGTCCGCCAACAAAGGAAATTTCTCAATAAACATATCCGCTAATAAACGCTTATAATCATCATCCGACAATTCGACATATTCATGACGTATTTTTTTATCAGTATTCTGATTGATTTCTAGGGCTCTACGTCTTTTAAATTGTTCATATAAAGCATCTTCTCGGATGATTAACCAATCTTGATCAATAAACGCTGCCCCTTTAATATCTAAAGTTAAGCTAGGCTTGGCTTTTAACGCTATCGCTAAACTATCTAATTTAGCCTGCTGTGGTTTAGTCAAATAGGACTGACCGGCAGGAAAACTAATGGTACTTAAGTCTTCCTTACTATTTAAAAGAGAGCCCAGCACTCGGAACGGTGCAGTAACAACCTTACTCAACATATTTAAAAAAGCATCTTTGACTAGTGCACTAATACTGAATTTAGGATCATCCAAACTACCAGAAATAGGCACTTCTATTTTTATTTTACCGTCAGAGTCTTTCATCAATGCCACGGCTAACTTAAGTGGCATTGATACTGCATTGGGATTTTCAACCCTATCACCCAGTTCAAATTGATTAATTAAAATAGTGTTGCTTGCCGTCAAATCATTATGAATAACATTATATTTTAGCCCTAGAGTCATTTGGCCTTTTTCAACTTTATAGCCAGCAAATTGCACCATATAAGGTGATACCAAGGGCATGGGTAAGTCATTAAAATTAATAACTACATTAAAATCGCCCAAATAGGGACTAATTTCACCCTTAATATTAACAGGTGCTAAATCATAAGCATTGCCAGCTAAGGTCATCTTAATAATCGATTTTTTATCTGAAGAGAGCCCACTAGCGCCACCATCTAAGCTTTTAATTTCTGCTGCAAAGGGCAGAATCAGTGAAAGGTCAGCAAAATCTGAAGAGCCGTCAGTCACTTGTATTTTATCTAACTTAAAATATACTGGGCTCGCTGAAGACGACGTAGTGTTTGCAGCATTAGTCTGAGTCTGCTCATTACTTTTATTATGAATAATAAGATTGGCAAAGTTAGTCGTTTTGTCTTTTTTAATGGTCACTCTGACATAAGGTTTATCAATCAATAATGCTGTTGCGGTATAACGCTGGGGTAATACATCAATATCCATATCTGTTAAGGTCAATCCAGACCATTTTATAAAATCTTTGTGTAGGATTTGATCGCGCGTTAATAAATGATCTATCCCAGCAGCGCCTTTAAATTTAATATCGGGCTTATCTTGATCGAGACCAGCAATCGAGACCTTGCCATTGATATGCAATCCAGCATCTATAAGATCTAAGCGCACAAACTTTTCAAAATAAGCTTGGAAGTTTTCTAGATCGATATCTTTAACATCAACATTCAAATTAGCAGATATCGGATTAAATGCCGCATTGCCAGTCAACGCTATCAAGCCCCTGTTATTAATGCCCATATTTAGCTGTATAGGTATCTGCACATCGGATTTATTACTCAGATTAGTTACTTTAAAACTTATGGGACTAATAACAGTCGTTAATGGTTTTTTTAAGGTCTGATCTTCAAAATTCAAAGAAAAATTATTAACTGCAAGGCTATTAACATTAATAAGCCACGGTGCTTTTTGCGGTGCCTTAATAGGAGTAACTGGATTATTAGTATCGGTGGCATTAGCAGCAAATAAGGACTGGTAATTAATAACACCCTCAGGCGTCAACCAAGCTTGAATATCAGCATGTTCGGCTGAGACAGACCCAAGCAACAAGCTTTGTTTCTCAAGGTCTAGTGCTATGCCCTGCATAGCAAAAACAGGCATTTTGATGAGCGGCTTTGCTGTAGCTTTTTCTAACACCACAAGATCATGTAGCTCTAGTACACCTTGATTAACAGCAAATCGCCAGTTTTGTCCCGTATCAGTCACTTTATAATCAATAGCGAATAATTCATAACCTGTAATCTGAAGCTGTGGGGGATTTTGATGAGCTAAGGCGAGTAATGTTTCCAGATGCACATGATCTAATTGCAAATGTCCTTCAGACATTTTAGGATTTAAACCTGCTATTCCTTGCCAATTAAGGGTTCCACCTGAACTTAGGGTTAACGACAAGTTAATTTTAGCTTGCTGATCAAGCTGTGTAGATAAGTTTTCTAGCTCTATGTTAATCGGAGCTAAGATTTCTTTTATCATTTGACTAGAACTAAAATCTTCCCAAATCAACTGTCCATCTGATACTTTAATTTGCAGCAGACTTAAAGGGAACAACCCTCCCTTACTTTGCTTATTATCTGCTTTAACTTTAATTAAGCTTTGAAAATTGAACTCGCCATTTTTTTGTTTAGCAATATGAACTAAGGGCTTTGTCAGAACCAACTGCTCAAGAACCAACGCCGATTGTTGTATAGATTGAATGAATCCTAAGCGTACATAAAAATCTGCAAATTGGGCAAATACGGAGCCATCCGCTTCCTGAATTTGAAAACCCTGAACACTAATGGCCAAAGGAAAAGCCTGAACCGACACTTTCTCACAAGTAGCCTTTCTACCTGTCTCTAGTTCAATCAGTTCGGGTATTTTTAAGATTAATAATCTAGGTAAAATAAAAACACTAAGGCTAAGATATATAATAACCAAACTGCCTAGAATACCAGCAGGTATTTTAATACTTGCTCCTATACGTCGAATATCCATAAAACCCTCGGTATTTAATTCAGTGTTATTTTGTCACTAAACAAAAAAGGCGACTTAACTAAGCCGCCCTTTCATATTATCTTTCCTGATTATAAAGATGCTTCAGCAACAAGCTAATGCTCTCATCGCTATAAGTACACTTTAATAGCACGTCATTCCGGCAGGGAGAGCGCCGCGAGGGCTGGCCGGTAGACGGTTTACTTAAGGGTGTGTAAACGACAAGAGCAGAGCTTGGAAAACCAGCACAAGCACGATTACCCTGATCTATTAACCGAAGCATCTTGCTAATCAGCTTATCTTTTCCTTATCAGCATTTCTTATAGATCTAGATAGCCTGTTTCTTCATGTAACATGATATCCAAACCTTGAACTTCTTCGTCTAATGTTACGCGTAAGCCTATCAATTTATCTAAGCCTTTTAAAATTAGATAACTAAACAAGCCACTCCACAAAGCCGTAACGAGAACTGCTAAGGCTTGTACGCTAACTTGATCAATTATAGAAACGCCATCAGGTAATCCTAAGCCACCTAATTTGCTGGCTGCAAACACACCGGTTAACAATGATCCAGTAATACCCCCAACACCATGCACAGGAAATACATCTAAGGAATCATCAATGACCAATTTACGCTTTACATATTGAGTAGCATAAAAACAGACTATTCCGGCTGTAATACCTATCGCCAAAGCACCCATAGGCCCCACAAAACCCGAAGCTGGCGTAATAGTGCCTAAGCCGGCCACCATCCCAGTAACAATACCTAATACACTGGGTTTACCAAATCGTTTCCATTCAATACACATCCAAGTTAAAGCACCGGAAGCTGCTGCAATATGAGTAACTAACATAGCCATTCCTGCACGACCATCGGCTGTTAAAGTACTTCCTGCATTAAAACCAAACCAACCAACCCAAAGCATACCTGCGCCTGTTACCACCATAGTCATATTATGGGGTGGCATTGCTGTTGTTGGAAAACCTTTTCTTTTACCCAATACCAAAGCTGCAACTAGAGCCGCAACACCAGCATTGACATGTATCACAATGCCGCCAGCAAAATCCATTACACCCAAGTCAGCTAACCATCCGTCACCCCAAATCCAGTGACAAATAGGCATATAGACGATAATCAACCATAAAGTACTAAACCATAACATGGCTGAAAACTTCATCCTTTCTGCAAAAGCTCCCACTATTAAAGCAACTGTGATAATGGCAAAAGTCATCTGAAACATAAAATAAACTGTTTCTGGAATATCACCCGTCAACGAATTTACATTTATATTGGGAAGAAAAACCTTGGATGCTCCTCCGATGAATTTTTGTAACTCTCCACCATCGGTAAAAATAAAACTATAAATCCCTGCCAACCAAAGAATAGAAACCACGCAGGTAATCGAAAAACATTGCATCATTACAGACAAGACATTCTTGCTTCTGACTAATCCGCCATAAAATAGCGACAAGCCAGGAATAGTCATAAACAAAACTAAACCTGTAGAAGTTAAAATCCAAGCAGTATGAGCTTGATTCAACTCTCCTGCTGACGCTATTGTGGGTAGCAATAGCAAGGCTGCCAGCAGCCAGTTT
>CAIVGC010000057.1 GCA_903905335.1 uncultured Methylococcaceae bacterium | reverse complement strand
GGCTAGCAACTTAAGGCGTGACAGGTACTAGACTTAACCTTTTGCCCTTCGCCCTTCGCCTTTCGTCCTTTGTCTGTGCTTAGAAGAGCCCTGTTTAAAAGTGAATGATTAAGCTAGTGTCCCGTCTTAAATTGGTAGCCAAAATTTAGTTTCTAGCTTAGAAAATATAAAAAAATTATCCTGACAAAATTAATGCCCATTTACATAAAAAATAAACCTTTTTTAAATTAATACCGTAATGCCTTATTACTATCGTGAGATGACACATCATGACCGAAAAATCTATGATCCAAATATTGGTGATTGAAGACAATCCATCGATGCTTAAACTGTTGCAGTACATGCTCGGTAATATAGGATACGATCAAGTAACTATCTGTAGTAGCGGGCAAGAAGGTCTAATATGGCTGGAAAGCGTCGATGATACGCAGACTATTATTTTATTGGACTTGAATATGTCAAAAATGGACGGTATAGAATTTGTACGCCATCTTGCCAATAGACAGTTCAAAGGTCACGTCCTGTTGTTGAGTGGAGAGGATGAGCGTATTCGTGAAACAGTTCATAAATTAATAACAAACTATAAAATAGCCAGCCTAGGTCACTTACATAAACCTGTTAATCTTGAACTATTATCTTTAAAACTTGAGAAATGGCGTCAGTTCCAGCCCAAAGAATCGATAACTAACAAAAAACAATATTCTGCTAATGAACTGCGTTCAGCAATAGCTAATCATGAGTTCATTAATTACTACCAACCCCAAGTCGATGTAAAAAGTACTAAAGTTGTAGGCGTTGAGTCTTTAGTTCGTTGGTACCATCCTGTTGATGGCATTATATTTCCCGATCAATTCATACATATAGCGGAAACCCATGGGCTGATTGATGATTTAACTCGGGCTGTTATCAAAGCTGCTTTTACTCAAACTAAAGCTTGGCAAAAGTCTGGATTAAAATTACAAGTCGCCATTAATATATCTATGGATAATTTCGCTGATTTAGACTTTGCTGATTATCTGCTCAACGCTACGGCGAATGCTGGCATTATGCCTAGCGACATCGTACTGGAAATAACTGAAAGCAAACTTATGACCAGTTCATCGATTTCTATGGAAGTGCTTACCCGTTTACGTATTCATCGTTTTAGCTTGTCCATCGATGATTTTGGCACCGGCCACTCTTCCTTATCTCAATTATGTAATATTCCTTTTAATGAACTTAAAATAGATCAGAGTTTTGTTCACGATATAATTAACAACGAAACGCAAAGAGCTATCTTTAATGCCAGCTTAGGATTAACCAAACAATTAGGTATGAAAAGTGTCGCAGAAGGTGTAGAAGACAAGGTCGATTGGACTTTTTTACGTAGTACCGATTGCGATATTGCCCAAGGTTATTTTATTGCTAAACCGATGCCTGCCGAGGACATTTACCCTTGGATTATTAAATGGGAAGCTGCACACCATTTATAAACTGAATAATCCTGATATTTACTCTATAGAATAAGCCAACCCACACTGGCGCGCCTCATCTGCCGATAGATATATATGGGGGTACCGACACGGAGGAACAATTAACCCACCACCCTATCCCCCTTGTCGTCTTAGTCCAATTACGACATCTTCTCTTATCTGTGATGAGATGTGCGAAACGAGAGTTCTATCTGCCCTTATTAGAGGTCTGAACTAGGCATATAAATTACTCATTTGATCGATTTTTATGCTTTTATAGTGTGTGTAATGTTGGCTCTATGTGAATCGCAGTGGGTAAATCGTCATTCCGGCATGGGCTGCCGGAAACCAGTTGCCATGGATGGTTGATGTCGCATCACTATAAGTTTCATGATAAGGACTCTAGCATTCGATACTTACATCCATGTGCTCTGGATCCCGGCAGTCCATGCCAGGATGACATGTGGCGGTTTTTCAGGTACTTAGTCTGTGTATTTATCGGCTACCAACTTAAAGCGGGACAGCTTCAGCGCAGACGAAAGACTAAGCCTAGGAGGCTAGCAACTTAAGGCGTGACAGGTACTAGACTTAACCCTTTGCCTTTCGTCCTTTGTCTGTGCTTAGAAGAACCCTGCCTAAAATTGAACGATTAAGCTAG
>CAIVGC010000056.1 GCA_903905335.1 uncultured Methylococcaceae bacterium | reverse complement strand
ATAATGTCGATTTAGTCGTGTGTATTTCTGCCGCACAACGACGCGGCTTACTGCATACTGATGAAGCAAGCAGGCAAAGTAAACAAGATAATGACTTAGCAACTGGTTTTCGTATTTCTGGCTTAGGCCAACTGGTTGAAGCAACATTAGTGACTGATCGATTGATAGTATTTGGATGAACCTTGAGTAAACGTTATTTATTTATCTTACGTAAAGCTGCGCACAGCGGTGCTTATGCGCAAGAAATGCTCGATATTATTTTAACAACTGCAGCTTTTGATCAGGCCGTAAGTATATTATTGCTTGAAGACAGTGTTTTTCAGTTAAAAAAACACCAATATCCTGAAAAATACGGCATGAAAGATATTGCCTCTATTTTTTCTGCTCTAGAAATTTATGATGTTAAAGACATTTATACTGAAAATGAATCGTTGCAAGAACGAGGACTAAGCGCAGATGATTTATGTTTGCCAGTACAGCTCATCGCACGAAAGGAAATAAACGAATTAATGCAAAAATTTGATGTGATCTTCTCTGGATAAGACTTACATTGCTTTAATATTTTAAGGAGGTATCGACATGCAAAAAAATGTATTAATTACCGGCGCAGGAAAACGCATTGGCGCTGACTGCGCTAAACATTTACATGAACAGGGCTGTAATGTTTTCCTGCACTACAGATCAGCAGAAGCTGAAGCTATTGAACTTTCAAATCAATTCAATTTAAAACGAATTAATTCTTCGTTCATTATGCAGGCTGATCTTCTCATTGAAGAAGAGCGTTCTGCATTGGCCCAAGCTGCTTGTTTAGCATGGGGCGGTATTGATGTATTAATCAATAACGCTTCATCCTTTTATCCAACCGCCATCACTGATGTTACCGAACAACAATGGGATGAATTACTAGGTAGTAATTTAAAAGCACCTTTTTTTTTAGCACAGTCTTTATCCAAAACATTAGCTCTTAATAAAGGCTGTATTATTAACATCGTTGATATTCATGCTGAACGTGGCTTACCTGGCTATTCTGTCTACAGCATTGCTAAAGCAGGCTTGCACGCCATGACCAAAGTCCTTGCAAAAGAATTAGCTCCATTGGTTCGCGTTAATGGGATAGCTCCAGGAGCGATTTTGTGGCCAGACAAATCTTGCTCTGAACAAGATAAAAGTGACATTTTGCAACGCATCGCTTTAGAACGATGCGGCGAACCTTTGGATATAGCCAAAGCTATTTGGTTTTTAATTAATGACGCGGATTATATGACAGGACAAATACTCACGATTGATGGTGGACGAACCCTATTCTATTAAGATAATTAAGCCCAAGAGGGTGAGATTTTATGTTGTTTAAGGTCAGTTTTATCAAATTTCTCCCAAAGCTCAGCATAATTCAAACCGCTGATAGGGTGCTTCAAAGTAGGAGCAACTTCAGCTAAAGGCTCAAGCACAAAGGCATAAGATTCAATTTCATCACGCGGAATCTGTAATCGACCATCGTTAATCACTAAATCATCATATAAAAGAAGATCTAAATCGAGAGTTCGTGCTGAAAACTTCTGACTATCTCTAGTTCGACCATTATCCAATTCAATATTTCTTAATTGCCTAGCTACATCTTTTACGCTGAGTTCAGAATTAAAACCGACCACCAAATTGTAAAAGCTATCCCCAGCAAAACCAACCGACTCTGAGCTATAAACACTTGAGACAATCAGCTCGCCAAAAAGCTTACCTAACGCTTTTATACTAGCAGGAATATATTTTTCCTTATCAATATTACTACCTATACTAATATAACCCTTAGACATAGGTTATTTTTCTCCTCTTTCGATAACAATCCCAACATCACTAGCCCCACTAATCGCACCTTTTTTATTTAAAGTAACACGCACCCAAGATGTAGCGAATTCATTCAAGATGATATTGGCTATCTCAGTTATTAACTTTTCTACTAAAAAAAACTGACTACCCTCAACAAATGAAATAATTCGCTTAGAGACCGCTTTATAATCAAGTGTATATTGAATATCATCGGTTTCAGCTGCTTGTCTTATATCAAAAGCCATCTCGATATCGAGTACAACCGTTTGCTTAGTTTCTCTTTCCCAATCGTAAATGCCGATGATAGTTTCAATTTCAAGTCCGCCTAAAAAAATGATGTCCATGATTGTTTCCGGTTATGATGTATTAATTTTAATAATTGGTAAGTATCAGGTAAATATGCTCCGCTTACAAGATATGAATAAGGAAAACGTTATATGATTGAATGGCTGATTGTTCCAACTGCTTATCTTATAGGCTCTATTTCAAGTGCAATCATAATTTGCCGCTTAATGGGCTTACCTGATCCGCGTGAGCAAGGTTCAGGCAACCCAGGAGCGACCAACGTTATGCGCATAGGCGGAAAGAAAGCCGCAGGAATTACATTGCTGGGGGATTTACTTAAAGGCTTTATCCCTGTTTATGTCGCAAATATATTAGGTGCATCTACTTTATTATTAGCCTGTATTGGGCTTGCCGCTTTCATAGGCCATCTTTATCCTATCTTTTTCAAATTCAAAGGTGGAAAAGGCGTGGCAACCTCTATAGGTGTGCTGCTAGGATTTTCATGGTTTCTGGGACTGGCTTTTACAGCAACATGGTTGCTTATATACAAAATAGGAAAGATTTCCTCAGCATCTGCATTAATCGCCTCTGTGCTATCACCTATTTTTGCTTGGTTTATAGTAGGCGATACTTACATCGTAGGAGCATCAACCATCATGATGCTATTGTTGCTTTGGCGGCATAAAAGTAATATTAAACGCCTATTAGCCGGCGAAGAATAATCATTACGCTATAACAGAAAGACAGCTTAAATCTCAGTTTTCTAATACAACTCACTGATCGGCCAACGCGGCCTTGCAAAGATATCTAAACTTTGATGCTGGCCCAGCATTAAGCGCTGACAACCAGCATAAGCAATCATAGCGCCATTATCTGTACAAAACTCTAGCCTAGGAAAGTAAATTTGTGCTTGTTCTTTTAAGGTCATTTCAGTTAATAATGTTCGAACTAGAGAATTAGCACTAACACCTCCAGCAACAACCAATCGTTTTAAACCGGTTTGTTGTAAAGCGCGTTTACATTTAATAGTCAGCGTTTCGGCAACAGCTAGCTGAAAAGCAGCAGCAATATCAGCCTTATCTTGTGCCGTTTTTTCAGAGGCATTAATGGTATTAAGCGCGAAGGTTTTTAAACCACTAAAACTAAAATCCAATCCAGGTCGGTCAGTCATAGGACGCGGAAATTTAATTTGTGGATGTCCTTGTTCTGCTAACTTAGACAATTTAGGCCCCCCTGGATAACTAAGACCTAATAGCTTTGCTGTTTTATCAAAGGCTTCACCTGCTGCATCATCTAGCGACTCCCCCAACAACTGATAACTTCCTATCTGATTAACCTGTACCAGCAAGGTATGACCACCGGAAATCAATAAAGCCACAAATGGAAATGCTGGAGGATTCTCCTCTAGCATAGGGGCAAGCAAATGCCCTTCCATGTGATGCACAGCTACAGCAGGTATATTCCATGTCCATGCTAAACTTCTTGCTGTAGATGCGCCTACCAATAAAGCCCCCATTAAACCAGGACCTGCAGTGTAAGCAATGCCGTTAATGTCGGCACTTGCAAGCCCACTTTCTTGGATTAATTGCTTAATAAGAGGCACAAGTTTACGAACATGGTCGCGTGAAGCCAACTCAGGAACAACGCCCCCATATTCGCTGTGCATCTCGATTTGACTATATAAAATATGATTAATTAATCCTCTCTCAGCATGATAAATGGCTACACCAGTTTCATCGCAGGAGGTTTCTATTCCTAAAACGTACATTGATTTTTTTGAAAATTAGAAAAGTGAATGTATAATTGCCGATTGTATCTGTTCAGTGGATAGTTGTTATCCTGCAATCAATATTAACATAATTGGAATCATATAATGCCGTCAGTGAAAATTAAAGAAAACGAACCATTTGATATTGCTATCCGTCGCTTTAAACGCGCTTGTGAAAAAGCCGGTGTATTAGCTGAAGTTCGTCGCCGTGAGTTCTACGAAAAACCAACTGCTGAACGCAAGCGTAAAGGCGCAGCAGCTGTTAAACGTCATTTGAAAAAATTAGCTCGTGAACGCTATGCTTTGAAAAACCTACGCCGTGGACGTCCAGTCCTGTAACTTAGGTTAACATAATGGATTTATTAACTGTCCGTATCAGGGAAGATATGAAAGCCTCCATGAAAGGAGGCCATAAAGCAAGATTAGGTGTTATACGCTTAATTTTGGCCGCCATTAAGCAAGTTGAAGTTGATGAGCGCATAGAGCTCGATAATAATCGAGTGATTTTGGTGCTAGACAAAATGCTTAAACAGCGTCGCGAATCTATAAAACAATTTACTGATGCCAATCGACTTGATTTAGCAGTTATTGAAGAAGCGGAAATTTTAGTCATTCAAGACTTTCTGCCACAACCACTGTGCGAACAAGAAATTGATGACATGGTGAGCAACGCAATACAACTATCTAAAGCAGAATCTGTTAAAGACATGGGTAAAGTAATGGCTTTACTAAAAGAGAAAATGCAAGGTCGTGCTGACATGTCTATAGTTAGTAATAAAATAAAGGCGGCATTAGCTGATTAATTTTGCCTGGGTAAAAAATGTCCGGTAGAATCCCTCGTGATTTTATAGATGATCTATTGGTGCGAGTTGATATAGTCGACTTAATCGATTCGCACACCCCTCTAAAAAAAACAGGCACTAACTATGTTGCCTGCTGCCCTTTTCATACCGAAAAAACACCTAGCTTTTCTGTAAATAGAAACAAACAATTTTTTCATTGCTTTGGTTGCGGGATCAGCGGAAACGCTATCAGCTTTCTAATGAACCTAAATAATCTAGAATTTGTTGAAGCCGTTGAAGATCTTGCAGCCTTTGCAGGAATTGCAGTACCTAGAGAATCAAACACTTATCAAGTAGACGAAAAAAAAGAAGACTTAAGCAGCCTTTACCAACTAATGGATAAGACTACAAACTTCTATGTACAGCAATTACGCAGTAGTGAAGAAGGGAAAAAGGCTGTTGAGTACTTAAAAAATCGCGGCATCAACAGCGATTGCGCAAATGAATTTCTTATAGGTTACGCGCCTAACGAATGGAAAGCCTTAGCAAATTCCTTTGGGCAAGATTCCTTAATCAAAGCAGGATTAATTATCAACAAGGAAGACGGACAAGTTTACGACCGCTTTCGCAACAGAATCATCTTCCCTATTCGTGACAAACGCGGCCGAACAATCGGCTTTGGCGGACGAGTCATGGATAATTCCTTACCTAAATATCTAAATTCTCCAGAAACATCTCTATTTCATAAAGGCAATGAAGTATACGGATTATATGAGCTACTAAAAAAAAATTCGAAGCCACCACGAATCCTTATTGTTGAGGGCTACATGGATGTTATTAGTCTCTCACAAGCCGGCGTTAATTATGCTGTAGCAGCACTAGGTACAGCCATATCACAAGCACACCTTAATTTATTATTTAGATTATCACCCGAAATAGTATTGTGTTTTGATGGAGATAAAGCAGGACGAGCCGCAGCATGGAAAGCCATGGAACCAATATTTTTGAGTCTAAAAGATAACCGTTCATGCAGAATCATGATGTTGCCACAAGATCAGGATCCAGACTCTCTAATCCGCAAAGAAGGATTAACAAACTTTACTCAACGCGTACACGCTGCCCAAGCACTATCAGATTATTTTTTTGAACATGTTTCTGAGCAATTAAATTTATCAGAAATGGAGGGGCGCGCGCAATTAGTTGGAAAGGCAAAGCCCTACCTAGAAAAACTACCTGAAGGTATTTTTCGCGAAATGATGCTTTCCCGTTTAAAAACAACATCGGGATCAACAACACTTAATATATTTAATAACATTTCCACACCGCAGAAAGTATTTTCAGAAGAACAGCCACCCAGAAAAGCCGCCCAATCATCAGCACGATCTGCAAAAACAGCCATAGCTCTTCTACTGCAAAATCCTAGATTAATCAATAATATTAACGAGCAAGAAATTGACTGGGATACTTTAGATATTCGTGGCATAGAATTGTTTAAAAATTTACAGCAGGTCATTTTAAGCAAAAACACTATAAATACAGCTGTATTAATAGAACATTTCCGCAATACAGTAGACGAAAAATTAATCAAGACCTTAGCATCATCAAACCTATACGTGTCAGAAGATAATATAGATATGGTATTTGCCGACGCACTTAACTCTTTACTTAAACAGGGAAAATACGCAACTATTGCTAGACTTCAAGCAAAAGCACAAAACCAAGGCTTGGATATAAATGAACAACAATTATTAATAAAAATACTAGCAACTAAATAATTTAATGCTATAAAGCAATAATTATAGTAGAATTCGCTGTTAAGTTTGGTCGTACTCAAATAAGTAACTAATGAATCAAGAACAACAACAGTCCCAGCTAAAACAGTTAATAGCCAAAGGCAAAATTCAGGGCTACCTGACTTATGCAGAGGTTAATGATCACTTACCCAGTGACATTGTTGATCCAGAACAAATTGATGATATCATTGGCATGATCAATGAAATGGGCATCAAAGTCTACGAAGTTGCCCCCGATGAAGATTCATTAATTACAGACTCTGCTGCAGTCACTACTGACGATGAAGACGCCGAAGAAGTTGCCGCTTTAGCCTCTGTAGACAGCGAGTTTGGCAGAACCACCGATCCCGTTCGAATGTACATGCGGGAAATGGGCTCAGTTGAACTTTTAACTCGCGCAGACGAATTAAAAATCGCCAAGCGCATTGAAGAAGGCCAACATCAATTAGTCAAAGCAATATCTCGCTCATGTCTTGTTGTAGAAAACTTTTTACAGTCTTTTGACTCTATTTCTGGAGAAGAGGGCGAAACACGCCTGACTGATTTAATTTCTGGCTTTGTTGATTTAAGTGAAACTGATGACTTAGTTGCAGCCTTACCAATATCTGATGGCGCAGAGGAAGCTCCAGAAGTAGAAGAGGAAGTAAAAGGACTTAACTACGAAGAAGTCCTTGAAAAAGTAGAAGTGCTAAGAAAGCAACTTAAAACAGCCTCATCATTAGTTAAAAAACACGGTTATTCTAGCGAAAAAACTGAAAAATCTTTTGAAATATTAGCCGACTTGTTCATGGAATTTAAATGGACTCCGCAATATTTAAAAAAAATAACCGCCATTATTCCAAGTGGCGTGGCTAGTGTTCGAGAACAAGAAAAATTAATACTCGATATTTTTACTAAAGATGCAGGAATGCCACGCAAAGAATTTATTGCTGCATTTACCGAAAAAGAATCTAGCTCTGAGTGGCTGGACAGCTACTTGAATAACGAAAACAAATATTCAGAAGCCCTAAAAAAGCGTGAAAAAGACTTAAGAAAATCGCAAAGAATATTAGCCGAAATAGAAGCTAACTTTGGCTTAAGCATTAATGGCTTAAAAGATATTAACCGCCGCATGTCTATTGGCGAAGCTAAAGCTAGGCGAGCTAAAAAAGAAATGATAGAAGCTAATTTAAGACTTGTCATTTCTATCGCTAAAAAATATACTAACCGTGGCTTGCAGTTCTTAGATTTAATCCAAGAAGGCAATATTGGCTTAATGAAGGCTGTAGATAAATTTGAATATCGTCGTGGCTATAAGTTCTCAACTTATGCAACTTGGTGGATCAGACAAGCAATCACTAGATCCATTGCTGATCAGGCAAGAACTATTCGTATTCCAGTTCATATGATTGAAACAATCAATAAATTGAATCGAATTTCTCGGCAAATATTGCAAGAAATGGGTCGTGAAGCAACACCAGAAGAATTAGCAGAACGCATGGAAATGCCAGAAGACAAGGTTCGCAAAGTCTTAAAAATTGCTAAAGAACCTATCTCAATGGAAACTCCTATAGGTGATGATGAAGATTCTCATTTGGGAGATTTCATAGAAGATGCTAAAGTTTTGTCTCCAGTAGAAGCCGCGACTATTGCAGGCTTACGTGAATCTACTCAAAACGTACTTGCAGGATTAACCGCAAGAGAAGCAAAAGTTTTACGTATGCGCTTCGGTATCAACATGAATACCGACCATACCTTAGAAGAAGTTGGCAAACAATTTGATGTAACACGTGAACGCATTCGTCAAATTGAAGCAAAAGCATTAAGAAAATTAAGACACCCCTCTCGCTCAGAACAACTAAGATGTTTTCTTGACGGAGAATAAGCAAACAAAGGGCCCTTAGCTCAGCTGGTTAGAGCGTCCGACTCATAATCGGCAGGTCGTAGGTTCAAGTCCTACAGGGCCCACCATCATTAAAGAAAGAAAGAAAGGCTGCTATCGCAGCCTTTTGTATATCTAAGATTTACTTTATAGGTAACAACATGAGCAATAATTTTAGCTTTACATCAGAATCCGTTTCAGAAGGCCATCCCGACAAAGTCGCGGATCAAATTTCTGATGCTGTCCTTGACGCTTTATTAGCCCAAGACCCCAAATCCAGAGTCGCGTGTGAAACGCTAGTCAAAACCGGTATGGTCGTTCTTGCTGGAGAAGTCACGACTCATGCTTGGGTAGATCTTGAAGCCTTAGTCAGAAAAGTGGTCTGTGACATCGGTTATGACCATGGAGACATAGGCTTTGATGGCAATAGTTGCGCGGTATTAAATGCCATAGGCAAACAATCATCTGACATCGCCATGGGTGTTGATGAAGGCGAAGATCATGAACAAGGTGCCGGCGACCAAGGTTTAATGTTTGGTTATGCTAGCAATGAAACCGATGTATTAATGCCTGCTCCTATTACCTATTCACATCTACTGGTTAAACGTCAGGCCGATGTGCGTAAGAATAAGACGCTGCCTTGGCTGCGTCCTGATGCCAAGAGTCAAATTACGTTCCGATACGAAAATAATAGACCAGTAGCTATTGATGCTGTTGTTTTATCAACTCAGCATTCACCTGAAATCAGCAACAAAGCCTTACATGAAGCGGTTATGGATGAAATTATCCTGCCGATACTGCCTAAAGAATGGTTACATAAAGACACTAAATTCTTTATCAACCCGACAGGCCAATTCATTATTGGTGGTCCTGTAGGTGATTGTGGTTTAACTGGCCGTAAAATTATCGTCGATACATACGGCGGTATGGCAAGACATGGTGGCGGTGCCTTTTCTGGCAAAGATCCCTCTAAAGTTGATCGCTCCGCTGCCTACATGGCTCGCTACGTAGCAAAAAACATTGTTGCTGCAGGCTTAGCCGAGCGTTGTGAAATTCAAGTATCTTATGCCATCGGTATTGCTGAACCTACCTCTATCACTGTTGAAACGTTTGGCACT